>NZ_SOGZ01000037.1:0-20201 GCF_004403145.1 Cryobacterium sp. TMT1-62
CTCCGCGATCGACGATTATTCCCGGCTGGTCTATTCAGAGATCTTGACCGATGAGAAGAAGGAAACCGCGGCCGGCTTCTGGGGCCGCGCGAACGCGTTTTACGCGACCCACGACATCACTGTGCTGCGCGTCATGACCGACAATGGCTCCTGCTACCGGTCGAAGTTCTTCAACGACGCTCTGGGCGACATTACGCACAAGTTCACCCGGCCCTACCGACCCCAAACCAATGGAAAGATCGAACGATTCCACCGCACCCTCGCCGCGGAATGGGCTTACGCCCACCACTACAACTCAGACGCCGCCCGAGCAGCCACCTACCAAGACTGGATCCATAGCTACAATCACCACAGACCCCATACCGGCATCGGCGGCAAATCACCCATCGACCGTGCTCACAACGTCAGTGGGAACAACNCCGAACGAATTCGACGGAGATTTTGCCAGAGTTGCTCCTCAACGCGCCTAAAAAGCAGTTCTGCACGAGAATCTCCGTCGAATTGGTTCAATATCGATGAGGACTCACTCACCTAGGCTTGGTGCGACAGGGTTGTTGGCAGGGGCAAGGGAGAGAGCGAATGACTGAGCAGAACCTGACTGAGCAGAACCTGACTGAGCAGAACCGGGTGGTCGTGGTCGGCGACGCACTCATCGACGAGATGCTGAGCCCGGGGTCCCGCCTGGAGTTCCCCGGCGGCGCCGCCCTCAACGTGGCCGTCGGCCTGGCCGTGCTCGGTGTGCCGACCACCCTGATCGCCATGGTCGGCGACGACGCCGACGGTGCCCGGCTGCGCGAGTTCCTCGCCGCGCACGACGTGACGTTGGTCGCCACACCCGGGCCGTTTGGCAGCTCCCGCGCCACCTCCGACCGCACCGACGGCGAGCCCACCTACGCCTTCAATGAGGCCGCGCGGAAGCGCCGCATCGAGTTCGGCCCGGCCGAGCGCGCGGCCCTGGACAACGCCCGCCTCGTGGTCGTGAGCTGCTTCCCTTTCGATGACACGGCCCAGACGGATGCCTTCATCGCCGCGGTCGCGGAGCCGGAACGCCGCCTCGTGATCGACCCGAATCCGCGTTCGGGCATGCTCGCCGACGGCGACCTGTTCGTGGCGAACTTCGAACGAATCGCTGCCCGGAGCCTCCTCACGAAGGTGGGGGACGAGGACGCCGAGCTGCTCTACCGCAGCACCCTCGAAGAGTTGCGGGAGCGGCTGCTGGCTGCCGGCACGCAGACGGTGCTGGCCACGGCCGGGCGCGCGGGGGCATCCGTTGCCTGCGGCGCCGATCTGCGGGTCAGCGAGCCGATCGCCGTGCTTCCCGGCGCCGTCGTCGACACCATGGGCGCGGGCGACGCCACCCTCGCCGGGGCCGTGCAGACCATGCTGACAAGGGGGGTGCCCACGGATGCCGCGGGCTGGCAGGCCCTGCTGGCCGACGCCATGCTGATCGCGGCCGCCACCTGCCGCCGGGAGGGTGCCCTGCTGCGCGTACCCACCGCGGGTTAGGCGTCGCTGGCCGGTCTAGGCGGCGCCGGCCGGCTTGACCGCCCGCACAATGGCGCCGTGCATCCCGTCGGTCACCTCGTGGGTCAGGGTGACGCCCACCTGCTCGAAGCCCGCGGCGGCGAGCAGGGACTCGTACTCAGTGATCGAGAGCGCGCCGGCGATGCAGCCCACGTGGGAGCCGCGCTCGGCCCGCTGGGCGGGCGCAAGGTGGTTCTCGGCCACGACGTCGGACACTCCGACGCGGCCGCCGGGCCGTAGCACGCGAAACATCTCGCCGATCACGGCGGGTTTGTCCGTCGACAGGTTGATCACGCAGTTGGAGATGACGACGTCGACGCTGCCGGAGCCCAGTGGGATCTCCTCGATCGTGCCTTTCAGGAACTGGACGTTCTGCGCCTGGGCTGCGGCCGCATTGTGCCGGGCAAGGTCGAGCATCTCGTCGGTCATGTCGAGGCCGTAGGCGAACCCGGTGGGGCCGACCCGGCGGGCGGAGAGGAGCACGTCGATGCCTCCGCCCGAGCCGAGGTCGAGCACGGTTTCGCCGGCCTGCAGGTCTGCGACCGCCGTGGGGTTGCCGCAGCCGAGGCTCGCCAGCAGGGCCGCGCCCGGGAGGTCAGCGGTCGACGCGTCGTCGTAGAGCGCGGAGCCGAAAACCAGGCTCTCGTCGATGGCGGCCGGTTCGCAGCAGCCGGCGGCAGGCGCCTCGGTGAGCAGCGACCGACGCCCCTCATTCGTAACCGAGACGGCCACGCTCGCGTAGCGGGCCCGCACCTCTTCGCGCACCGGGTTACTATTCTCGCTCATGGTGTTCTCCCTCGACTGAGACCTACATACATTGATGACTATCGATGCAATCTACCGCCGAAAATCGATCGCCGTCAATCCGCGCGCGTGAGGGGACGCAAATCGACTCTCCCGGGCCGGATGCGGGCCCGACGCGGCAGCCTGGTCGCGGCGCGGGCGCCCCTTCCGGAAAGATCAGCCGACATCGACCGGCTCCAGGGTGGGCCGCTTGGGCGGGCGGCCGTCTCCGGAGGAGCGTCCGGTGAGCCGGCGTCCGATCCACGGCAGCACGAACTCGCGGTAATACGCGGTCGTGCTCTGCACCTGCTCGTCGGCCGCGGCGGGCGCATCCAGCCACTCCACCGGAACCGGCACCCCCAGCTCGGCCAGCACGTTTGTGGCCACCCGGGTGTGCCCGAGCGCGTTGAGGTGCAGTTTGTCGACCGACCAGAACCGCTTGTGCTCCAGCTCGGAGTCGGCCCAATTGTCGACGAGCGTGACGCCCGGCCGGTCGAAGGCGGCGCGCGCGGCATCCGCCAGCTGATCGCCACGCCGGCGCATCAGGTTACCGAGCGGCAGGTGGTGCGAGGGATTGCCGCCACTGAGCACCAGCACGTGCACGCCCTGCGCCTCGGCCCGGTCGACGACCTTCCGCATCAGGTCGACCACATAGGGGATCTCGACCCGCGGCCGCATCACGTCGTTGCCGCCGCCGCAGATGCTGAGCAGGTCGGGGCCGAGCGCGAGCGCGGACTCCAGCTGCTCCGCCACGATCGGGCCGAGCAGCCGACCGCGCACGGCGAGGTTGGCGTAGGAGACGGGGTGGGCGGATGCCGCGGCGAGCCCGAGCGCGACCAGGTCGGCCCAGCCGCGCACCTGGCCGCCCGGCAGGTCGTCACCGACGCCTTCGGTGAAACTGTCGCCCATGGCCACAAAGCGATGGAACATCCGGACCCCCCGTCTCGGTACTGCGTGTGTGTCCCGGTTCCGGGCTCGGCTACGCGCTCGGGTGGGTGTGCCGGGTTCCGTGGGTCTGCTCGGTGCCCTGGCCCTGCTCGACCGTAAGGTTCCACCGTGCGTTGAGCACGTCGCGGGCCTGCTGGGCCGCGCGGCGCACCTCTTTGTCGGGGTCGCGCAGACGCTGCACGATGGTGGCGAGGTGGTCGGCGGTGCCCTGGGCGGCCAGCGCATGCAGGGCCGCGGCGCGCACGCGCGGAACCTCGTCGGTGGTCAGGCGCACCAGCTTGGGCGCCACCTCGAGGCCGCGCAGCAGGACGACCTTGGCGCACATCTCGCGCACCCGCCAAGCCTGGTTGTTCATGCCGACGACGATGTACGGTGCCGCCGAATCGCCCCAGACGTAGAGCAGCGCACGGGCACCCCACAGCTCGGGCCAGTAGAGGGCGGGGGCACCTTCGAGGATGCCCAGGGCGTGGCGTCCGCCGGCGTAGAGCAGGAAGTCCTTGCCGGCGTTCTTGGCGCGGAGTAGCGCGACGGAATTGTCGATGACGGCCTGTTCGCCATAATGCGCGACGGCCGCATGGATGCGTTCGGCCGTGGGCAGGTCGATGGGAAGGTCGGGGTGTGGCTCTAATTTGTTAGGCATGACGTGTCTACGCTAGCAAGCGGGCGTGTCGCAGGCCAATGCCGGACTGTCAGGCGGGGCGTTCCGGGGAGGCAAACGTGCGCTCGAACCCGGTCGCGTTCTCGTAGATCCCGTAATTGCCGATCTCCCGGTAGCCGAGGCGCCGGTACAGCGCGAGCGCCTCCGGCTGCGCGTGGCCCGTCTCCAGGCGCAGGTGCCGGTAGCCGAATTGCTGCGCCACCTCCTCGAGGGCGGCGAGCAGGGCCACGGCGTGGCCCTGCCGGCGGTAGGCCGGGTTGGTCCACATCCGTTTCACCTCGCCGGTCGTCTCGCTCAGGCGACGGATGCCGCCACCCGCCACCGTCACGCCCCCATCGAGCAGCACGAGGAAGGTGCCGCTCGGCGGGGCGAAGGCATCCGCCGGCACGTCGTGCACCGAGTCGCCGTCGCCGTAGCGCTCGTCATACTCCCGCGCCAGGTCGGCCAGGAGCGGGACCACCTCAAGGTCACCCAGACGCACGCGCTTGATCTTCACACCAGCCAGTCTGCCCGATGGCGCCGTCCCCGGCCGAGGCCGGTAAACTCGGCCTGTGTCTGTCAACCCCGAACTGCAGGGCCGGGTCTTCCCGCCCGTCGCCCCCTATCTCGTCGGCCGGGAGAAGGTGCGCGAGTTCTCTCGCGCGGTCTTTGCCACGAGTCCGATCAACCTCGACCCGGAGGCCGCGCGCGCCGCGGGCTACGCCGACGTCGTCGCCCCGCCCACATTCGCCGTGGTCGTTCAGGAGGCCACCCTGGCGCAGCTTCTGGCCGTCCCGGATGCCGGCATCGACTTCACCCGCGTCGTGCACGGAGACCAGCGGTTCACGTTCAGCCGCCCGATCGTGGCCGGTGACGAACTCACCGCCACGCTCCACGTGGCCGGCGTAAAAAGCCTCGGCGGCCACTCCATGGTGACGGCCGTGTCAACCATCGTCGACGCCGCCGGCGCGCACGTCGTGACCGCGACCTCCACCCTTGTCGTCAGGGGAGACGAATGACCATCATCGCTACGCCCCGCCTCGCAGACCTGACCGTCGGAGACGTCGTCGCCGAGGGCACGTTCCCGCTCACGCGCGACTCCCTCGTGCACTACGCCGGGGCATCCGGAGACTTCAACCCCATCCACTACCGCGACGACGTGGCCGTGTCCGTGGGACTGCCCGGCGTGCTCGCGCACGGCATGCTCACCATGGGCTTCGCCGTTCAGCCGGTCGTCGCCTGGGTCGGCGACCCCGGCCGCGTCGTGGACTATCAGGTGCGGTTCACCCGCCCCGTGCTCGTGCCGGCCGACGGCGCGGCGGTCGTGACCGTGGTCGCCAAGGTCGGCGCCATCGACACGGATGCCGGCGTCGCCCGCATCGACCTCATCGTGTCGTCGGGCGAGGTGACTGTGCTGGGCAAGGCGCAGGCACGCGTGCGCCTGGTCTGAGTGGTCGTTCCCGATGACGAGCCCCGCTGCCTCCGCGCCGACCTTTGCCGACCTGACCACCATGGGCGTCGGCGGCCCTGCCGCCCGGATGGTGTCGCCCGCCACCGAGCAGGACCTTGTCGACCAGACCCTGATCGTGTGGGCCTCGGGCGATGAGTGGCTGCTGCTCGGCGGCGGATCGAACACGATCGTGGCCGACGAGGGCTTCGACGGTACGGTGATCCGGGTGCTGACCCGCGGGGTGGACGTTGTCTCGGCTTCCTCTCCCGCGTCCCCTTCGCCGTCTGATCACCCGGACCGGCTGGTGCTGCGAGTGCAGGCTGGCGAGCCCTGGGACGAGCTGGTGGCCTACACCGTGGCGCAGGGCTGGTCCGGTATCGAGGCACTCTCCGGCATCCCCGGTTCGACCGGGGCCTCCCCGGTGCAGAACATCGGCGCCTACGGCCAGGAACTCGGCAACAGCCTGGCTGCCATCGACTTCCTCGACTACGACAGTGGCGAACGGCGACGGATGGAGGCTGGCGAGCTCGAACTGGGCTACCGCACCTCGGCTCTGAAACAGGGGCTCCGCGGTCTGGTGATCGCGGTCGAATTGAACCTGCACGACACGCAGAGCGAGGCATCCGTTCTCGGCGGCGCGCTCAGCCGGCCGGTGTCCTACCCGCAGCTTGCGACCGCACTCGGCGTGCAGCTGGGCGATCGGGTGCCGCTCGCGCAGCTGCGGGGCGCCGTCCTGGCCCTGCGCGCGGGGAAGGGCATGGTGCTCGACCCGAATGACGCTGATACCCGCAGCGCCGGCTCCTTCTTCACCAATCCGATCGTGTCGCTGGCGTTTTCGCGCACATTGCCGGACGCCGTGCCCCGCTGGCCGCTCGGCGAGCAGGAACTGCCCGACCGGGTGATCCCGCTCGACGAGTATGCCGGCGTCGGACCGATCCCCGGGGAGCGGTCCGTGCCGCTCGTGAAGCTGAGCGCCGCCTGGCTGATCGAGCACTCCGGGATCTCGCGCGGCTTCCGGCTGCCGGGCTCCCGCGCCGCGATCTCCAGCAAGCACACCCTTGCGCTGACCAACACTGGCGGGGCCACCGCCGACGAGATCGCGCAGCTCGCCCGGCTGGTGGAGGCTCGCGTGCAGTCCGAGTTCGGCGTGATCCTGCAGCCCGAGCCCGTGCTCGTCGGCCTCGACGCCTAGCGCGGCCCGCGCCGCTCTCGCGGGCCTGAAGCCGTCAAACCGGGGTGTGAGCGCGGGCGGGGGCGTCAGCCGGCGCGGCGGAGCGCGGCGATGATGCCGACCACGATTAGCAGGAGTCCGATCACAATCACGCCGCCGAGCAGCCAGAGCGTGGGATCGGCGGGAGCAGGTACCAGCACCCCGAGCAGCACGTAGCCGGCCAGGGCGAGCAGGATCACTCCCCAGACGATCGTGCTGAACAGCGGGCGGCGGAGAAGTCGCATGGATGCCTCGGGGTACGCCGGTTCGGCGGCGGCGGCGGCGGCGGCGGTCGGGGCCGCGGCGCGGGCCGTCGGCACCGGCGCGACCGGAAACGGCGGGTCCGAGGCGAGAAACGCCTGTGCCGTCGCTGGCGGCTCGACGGAGGGCTCCATCGCGTAGTCAGGGATGGGGCTCGGACAGGCGACCGTGTGAGCCGGGGCTGCACGGGTGGTCTCAACCTCCACCTCGTGACCGCTCTCCCCATGGCCCTCGGGCTCGGCGGGCGCGGGGTCAGGTGCTGCCGTCACGGACGTGACGGCATCCGTGGGCTGATCGTCGAGCGGCCGGGCGAACGGCGGGTTCGGCGGCTGGTTCGGGTCGGGGGTCGTGGTCATCAGGGTTCCAGACGCGAGGGGCCGACGACAGTGACCTGGCCGAGCGCCGTCCAGACGCGGACGCGGGCCACGGTGCCGGCGCCGTCGTCGTTGAAGGTACGCGAGTCAGAGTAGAAGGCGCCGCCCTGCTGCACGGCGACCGAGCCGCCGACGTAGTCGATCCTGCCGGCCAGCGCATTCGTCTCCACCAGCACGGCCCGGCCGCGGGGCAGGATCAGCTCGGTGACGCCCACGCCCATCCAGATATCGATCGTGCGGTCCTCCACGCTCGCCGCGTTGAGGGCCGTGAGATCGATGGTGGCCCGGCCGGAGAGCACGGCATACCCCGGGGGAGCAGCGTCGGCATCGGCGCTGACCGTCCAGACCGGGATGCCGACCAGGAAGAACGCGGTGCCGCTCGGGAATAGGCCCAGCAGCACCAGGGCCACCGCCGCAAGGAACGCGAACCCACCCAGGGCGCCGCTCTGCTTTCCGCGAATGCCCGACACGATGATGCCAACGGCCAGCACCCCCAGCGTGACGGCCAGGCCCAGCACCAGTGCGGCATCCGACCAGTTGCCGCCCGACCACACACCGGCGGCGACCGCGCCGCAGAGCAATGCCGACCCGAGCACGATCGCGCTGAAGCCGGCCCCGGGGCGAAGGTCGCGCCAGGAGCCGCGTCCGGGTGGTGGCGCGGCAGGGCCGCCGACGGTGACGGCGCCGCCGGCTGTGCCGGCTGTCCCGGAGCTGCCCGCTGCTTCGGCGGGCTGCATGGCCCCGAAAGCGACACCGGCCCCGATGCCTTCCGCGGCGGTGCTGTGCGGGTACCCGCCGGCCGGCGCCGTGGTGCGTCGGGCCAGGAAGAACACCAGCCAGATGAGCCCGATCGTCACCCCGACGCTCCAGCCCACCGCGAGTGTGGTCGCCAGCCAGTCGGGCAGCACGGCCGCCGGGCTCTGCCACCACAGGCTGCGCGTGTAGGAGGCAGAGCTGATGCCCACCAGCGCGATGATCCCGATCATGACGGGCGGAAAGACGCCGCGAACGGCCTGTTCGGCATGGATGCGACCGGTCGGGCCGGGCAGGAGAGCCCAGCCGACCGCGCACGTGAACAGAACCGGACCGCCGAGGACGCCCAGCGCGATGGTCACAACTCGCACCAGCGTGGGGTTCAGCCCAGCTCGCAGTGCGACTCCGCCGCAGACGCCGGCCAGCCAACGGTCGCTCCCGCGCACGATCCCCGTGGAACGGATTGCGGCGAAGAAGTCGTTGCTCCCGTCGGAGGGGGTGGGGGGAGTGCCGGGCCCCGCGGCCGACGGCGTCGTCTGGCTCTCGGGTGCGTCGGTCATGCTGCCAGTGTGCTCGCGGTGGCCCGAGCCGACAATGCCGGGTGTCGTTCGGTGAGTGAGCCCTGATGGCTGCGGGCGATGGGGGTTCGCGGCTCGGGGTTCCGAGGTCGTTGTTCTGGAGGCCGACGCAGGCGTGCAGTGGACCGCGACGCGGGATGGACGTGCGCTGCAAACGCCATGTCGGTCGAGTCTGGGCCCTGCCGCAACTCGTCCCGAACGAATTCGACGGAGATTTCACTCTGAACAGCGCGTTTGGGCTCAAAAATGGGTGTTTGGCCCAAAATCTCCGTCGAGTTGGTTCGAGGCCGGGCCCGGTGCTCATCCTGTGATGAACAGTGTCCACGCGGTGCGGTCAGCTCTGACCTTCCGTGAGCGACACAACAAGCCATTCAGGAGTCACGCTCCTAGGTGTCCTTGCGGATCCAGCGAAACGTGACCCGGCTGAGCACCAGCCCCACCACCAGCCAGATGAGCAGGCTCAGCGCGATCAGCGGAAAGTCCCGGGAACCGCTCTGCTCAAGGTTCGCGAAGCTGTCGGGCAGGAACACTCCGCGCATGCCCTTCGCCATCCACTTCAGTGGGAATACGCTGGCCGCGTTCTGCATCCAGTCGGGCAGCAGGTAGAACTGCAGATAGACGCCGGAGATGAACTGCAGGATCGGCACGATGGGGATGACCAGCGGCAGCGGAATGCCGACGATCAGGGCGGCGGTGTGATGACTGAGGAAGGCGCCGGGTGGTATCCGTCGCAGGATAGCGGTGCGGCGCTCGAGCGTGGACAGGGTGCCGGAGATTGTCCACAGCCCCGGCCGAGCGACAGGAAGGGGGGAGCAGAAGGGCCCCTGACCCCCCAAGCTGTCGGTTCACCGGCGAGCCGTTTGGCGCGCTGCGCTAGGCGAACAGCCGCTGGAGGCGCTGCACGCCCTCGAGCAGGGCCGCGTCGCCGAGCGCGTAGGAGAAGCGCAGGTAGCCGCTGGGGCCGAACGCCTCGCCGGGCACGACGGCCACCTCAGCCTGGTCCAGGATAAGATCGGCCAGCTCCAGGGAGGTGGTCGGGGTGACGCCGCCCCAGGTGCGTCCGAGCAGGCCGGTGACGTCGGGGTAGACGTAGAACGCCCCCTGCGGCGTCGGCGTGACGATGCCGGGGATCGTGTTCAGCTCGGCGACGATGACCTGTCGGCGACGGTCGAAGGCATCCCGCATGGCGATCGCGGCATCCTGAGGGCCGTTGAGTGCGGCGATCCCGGCGCGCTGGGAGATGTTCGACACGTTCGACGACAGGTGCGACTGCAGGTTGGCGGCGGCCTTCATCGCGTCCTGCGGGCCGACCATCCAGCCGAGCCGCCAGCCGGTCATCGCGTAGGTCTTGGCGACGCCGTTGACCAGGATGGTGCGGTCGGCCAGCGCGGGGACGGCCTCGACGATCGAGATCGCACGCACGCCGTCATACGTGAGGTTCTGGTAGATCTCGTCGCTGACGATCCAGAGGCCGTGTTCCTCGGCCCACTCGCCGATGGCCTTCGTCTGCTCGGGGGAGTAGACGGCTCCGGTGGGGTTGGACGGCGACACGAACAGCAGCACCTTGGTGCGCGGCGTGCGCGCCGCCTCGAGCTGCTCGACGGTGACGAGGTAGCTCTGGTCACTGCCGGCGAAGACGTCGACCTGCACGCCGCCGGCCAGCCGGATCGACTCCGGGTAGGTGGTCCAGTACGGCGTGGGCACGAGCACCTCATCGCCCGGGTCGAGCAGCGTGGCGAAAGCCTGGTAGACGGCCTGCTTGCCGCCGTTGGTGACGACCACCTGGCTGGGCGAGATCGCCAGGCCGCTGTCACGGAGCGTTTTGGCCGCAATGGCCTCGCGCAGGTCGGGCAGCCCGGCCGCCGGAGTGTACCGGTGGTTCTTCGGGTCGCGGACCGCCAGTAGGGCGGCTTCGACGATGTGCTCCGGGGTGGGGAAATCAGGCTCGCCCGCGGCGAAACTGATGACCGGCCGGTCGGCGGCCTGCAGGGCCTTCGCCTTGCCGTCCACCTTGAGGGTCGCGGACTCCGCAATGGAGCCGATTCGGGTAGAGATGCGCTTGGATTCGTGGGCCACGCTTCGAGCATACGGGGCTGCCTCGTTCTGCTGGGGCTGTCTCGGCTTTACAGTGGCCCCCGGGTGACCTAGACTCGACGAGGTAATTCAATTCTGCCAATCTTTTTTGCGCCCGCTTGTCGGTTCGTTCCGGGGTCCGAGTGCTACGAGGTAGTTTGAATTTCGTTCCATAGGGTGGTGGCTCAATTGGTAGAGCAGCGGTCTCCAAAACCGCAGGTTGCAGGTTCGAGTCCTGTCCGCCCTGCAAGTCGGTGGCATTCCGTCGGCACATGAAAGGTGTAATCAGGTGGCCCGAAAAGTTGTCGACGAACCCAGTGAGGAAATCGTCGCAAACGCGAAACTTGCGCTCGATTCCAAGCGCGGTCCTTTCGCTCGGATGTCCCTGTTCATCAAGCAGGTCATGGCGGAGCTCCGCAAGGTCGTCACCCCCACCCGCAAAGAACTCCTCAGCTACACGGGTGTAGTGCTGGTATTCGTTGTCATCATGATGGCCATCGTTTCCGCCTTCGACTGGATGTTCGCGCTCGCCGTCACGTACGTGTTCGGAACGCCGGGCGGGTAGGCAGCTTCCGGTGCCGCATCCGCTCCCAGCGGTCGCAGCCACGCATCAATGAAGAAGAGTCACTGCAGAACTCAGGGCAAACGCTGTTTGGGTCACGGTTTCGTACCCACGCAATAGAAAAGGATTGAAATTTAGTGACTGACACGAATCACGACGATGCCGACTGGGCCACCGCCGCCGAGCAGTCCTCCACCGAGGACGAGGCGCAGGAGGGCAACACCCTCGCCGCTGAAGAAGACTCCGTAGAGGCTGCCGAGCAGGTCGCCGTGCACGTGTTCGACCCGAGCATGGGCGTCGAAGTCAACCTCGACGCCGCGCTTGACGCGTTGGCCGAGCCCGCTGACCCCGACGCCGACGCTCTCGTCGACGAGGCCCTCGACATCGATTCCGACGACGAGGCCGAGGCCGCCGTCGAGGCCGTGGAAGACGAAGACGAAGTGGCAGTCGAGGCTGAAGAGGCAACGGATGTCGATGCCGAGCCCGCCGCGGACGAGACCCCCGAAGACCCCTACGAGGAATTCCGCAAGGAACTGCGCTTCCAGCCCGGCAAGTGGTTCGTCATTCATTCCTATGCCGGCTTCGAACGCCGCGTGAAGTCGAACATCGAGAACCGCAAGCAGTCGATGGCCATGGAAGATTTCATCTACCAGGTCGAGGTTCCGATGGAAGATGTCGTCGAGATAAAGAACGGCCAGCGCAAGATGGTCACCCGCGTGCGCATCCCCGGCTACGTGCTCGTTCGCATGGACCTCAACGAAGACAGCTGGTCCGTGGTGCGTCACACGCCCGGCGTCACCGGATTCGTCGGCAACGCGCACAACCCCACGCCGCTTCGCTTCGAGGAAGCCTTCGGCATGCTGAAGAGCCTCGTCGAGATCCAAGACGTCCCCACCGCCAAGACCGGCGGACACGGCGGCAAGGTCCCGACCCGCGCCCTCCCGGCCGAGATCGACTACGAGATCGGCGAGACGATCACGATCAAGGAAGGCTCGTTCGCGGGCCTGCCCGGATCGATCAGCGAGATCAAGGCGGAAAGCGGCAAGCTCATCGTGCTGGTTTCCCTCTTCGAGCGCGAAACCCCGGTCGAGCTCAGCTTCGACCAGGTCACCAAGCTCTAAAGGGACTGAACACCCTCCCCACGGATTCAAGTTCACCGGGGCCCGTCCGGGCCACCGGGAGAGCGGCCCCTGGCTGCTCGTCATTACAAAGTAAGGAAGAACAATGGCACCGAAGAAGAAGGTAACCGGTCTGATCAAGCTTCAGATCAAGGCCGGCGCCGCCAACCCCGCACCGCCCATCGGGCCGGCGCTGGGTCAGCACGGCGTCAACATCATGGAATTCTGCAAGGCGTACAACGCTCAGACGGAATCCCAGCGCGGCAACGTCATCCCGGTGGAAATCACCGTCTACGACGACCGTTCATTCACTTTCATCCTGAAGACTCCGCCGGCGGCGGAGCTCATCAAGAAGGCGGCCGGCGTCGCCAAGGGCAGTGGAACCCCGCACACCGTCAAGGTTGCGAAGCTCACCCAGGCCCAGGTCCGCGAGATCGCCGAGGCCAAGATGGTCGACCTCAACGCGAACGACCTCGACGCAGCGTCGAAGATCATCGCCGGCACCGCCCGCTCCATGGGCATCACGGTCGAGGCCTAACCACCTCCCCCAGGCATCCCGCCACCAGCAGTACGTGGAAGAGCCAGCCAGGCTCGCACCACACTCTCAATTTCGTTTTACAGGAGATTCAACATGGCACAGAAGTCAAAGGCCTACCGGGCCGCGGCCGAGAAGATCGACGCAGACAAGCTCTACACCCCGACCGAGGCCGTCACCCTGGCCCGGGAGACCGGCTCCGCGAACTTCAACTCGACCGTCGAGGTCGCACTCAAGCTCGGCGTCGATCCTCGCAAGGCTGACCAGATGGTTCGCGGTACCGTGATTCTTCCTCACGGCACCGGTCGCACCGCCCGCGTCATCGTCTTCGCAACGGGCCCCGCGGCCGAAGCGGCAATCGCTGCCGGTGCCGACGAGGTCGGTGGCGACGAGCTCATCGAGAAGGTGGCCGCCGGCTACACGTCGTTCGACTCCGCCGTCTCGACCCCGGAGCTCATGGGCAAGGTCGGTCGTCTCGGTAAGGTTCTCGGCCCGCGCGGACTCATGCCGAACCCGAAGACCGGAACCGTGACGCCTGACGTCGCGCGCGCCGTGTCCGACATCAAGGGCGGAAAGATCGCGTTCCGCGTCGACAAGCACGCCAACGTGCAGTTCGTCGTCGGCAAGGTGTCCTTCACCGCCGAGCAGCTGAATGAGAACATCAGCGCCGCTCTCGAGGAGATCGTTCGCCTCAAGCCCAGCTCCTCCAAGGGCCGTTACATCATGAAGGGTGCCGTTTCGACCACGTTCGGCCCCGGCATCGCTCTCGATGTGAACAGCATCTAGTCAGTTCCACCGCAGCCCGGCTGCACCAGGAAGGGCCCGTCAAAAGACTGGGCCCTTCCCTCGTTAACGGATGCTCACTCGCTGGCCATCGTGGGGCGTGCGTCTCTGCGTGCGGGGTCGTCCCGATCGGTGTTCTGCGGGTGCGCGCGAAGCATCGCGGCGACCGCGATCGCGTCGCCCTCCGGCTGGTGCGAGGTGGTGTGCGGCTTCGCGATGAAGAGGTAGAGCAGGCCGCTGCCCATCACTACAGCCAAACCGATCAGCACGATCCAGTCGTCGAGGAACACCCCGGTCGTGCCCGGGCGCGCCAGCAGGATCATGGCGGAGATCCCGTAGGCCAGGGCGATGATGTTCACGATGAACCCGAGAGGTCCCAGGCTGAACGGCCCGGCCGGACGCCACCCCTTGAACCGCTGGCGGAGCGCGGCCAGAACCACGGCCTGGAACGCGACATAGATGCCGAGCACCGCGAAGGCCGTGATCTGGGTCAGGATCGTGCTGCCGCCCAGGTAGATCACAACGCAGAGCAACAGCGGGATCGTGGACGCGACGATCAGTGCGTTGACCGGCACTGCCGTGCGCGGGGACACCTGGCCCAGCCAGGTCTTGCCGGGGACCATCCCGTCTCGTGCGAAAGAGAAGATCAGGCGGCTGGCCGCGGCCTGCAGGCTGAGCACGCAGGACAGGAAGGCCGTGATCGCCACTATGAGGAACAGCGTGGCACCGACCGTGCCGAGGGTCGCGTCCAGGATCGCGGGGATCGGGTCGATGTCTGTCCCGTCGACCACGGCCTGCAGGTCCGGCGCGGCCAGGACGTACCCGCCGAACGAGAACAGGGCGGAGACGCCGCCGACCAGGATGGTGAGGATCATGGCCCGGGGGATACCTCTGGCCGGGTCGGGCACCTCCTCGGCCACGTCGCCGCAGGCTTCGAAGCCGTAGAACAGGAACAGTCCGGCAAGCGCGGCCCCGAGGAACGCGGTGGCGTAACTGCCGTCACCCTCGACGCCCAGGGTGTCGAAGAAGACGCTGAACTCCTGCTTGCGCTGGAAAAGGAGTAGGTAGAGGCCGAGACCGATCACGCCGATCAATTCGGCAGCGAGCCCGATCCGGGCCGCGCGGGCCAGCATCTTCGTGCCGGAGAAGTTGAACGCGAAGGCCACGACGAGAAAGAGCACCGAGAGCCCGAGCGTGACCTCTTTGGTGACGGGCGCGTTGATCAGGCTGGCGAGGAACCCGCTGCCGAATTCCGCGACGGCGGTGATTGTGACGAGCATCGCCCAGACGTAGACCCAGGCGGTCATCCATGCGTACCTCTTGCCCCAGAGACGACGTGTCCACGGGTAGATACCGCCCGCGATCGGGTATTGGGACACCACCTCGCCGAAGACCAGTGCCACCAGCAGCTGGCCGGTGCCCACGATCACCAGCCAGAAGATCGAGGGTGGCCCGCCCGTGCTCAGGGCCAGGGCGAACAGCGAGTAGACGCCGACGAGCGGCGAGAGGTAGGTGAAGCCAAGGGCGAAATTGCCCCAGAGCGACATCGAACGATGGAAGGTGTCTTCGTAGCCGAGGGCCTCGAGGTGCTCGGCGTCGCCGAGCCCTTTCCTCTGGGATGACGCGTGTGATGACATGGGAACCTTTCCGATCGAGCCGGAGAGCGAGAATGTGCTCACCATAGTGCTGTGCGCGAGCAAACGCACGGAACCGATGGATCCAACTTTCACCGAGAGTTCCCGTTCGCAGTTCCTGTCTCCGGGTCACGACCCGCCCGGTAGGATCGGAGTCAGAGCGGCCACTGGCGGAGTCCTGTGGTCCGAGTCGACGGGGACAGAGGTGGGTCGTGCCGCAGGACGCAACCGGGCAGCCGTTGGCGGGCCTTCGGGTCGCGGATTTCTCCCGGGTACTGGCCGGCCCCTACGCCACCATGATGCTGGCCGACTTCGGCGCTGATGTGATCAAGATAGAGAGCCCGGTCGGCGACGACACCCGGCAGTGGCTGCCGCCGGTCGACGCGCAGGGGGACTCCACCTACTTCGGGTCGGTGAACCGCAACAAGCGCAGCGTCGTCTGCGACCTCGGCACCGATGCGGGACTGGCCGTGGCCCGGCGACTCGCCGAGACCGCCGACGTCGTGGTGGAGAACTTCCGGCCCGGCGTGATGGACCGGTTTGCTCTGGGCTTCGAGCAGCTGCGGGCCGTCAATCCGAGCTTGGTCTACTGCTCGATCACGGGCTTCGGCGCGGGGGCCGGCGCCCGCCTGCCCGGCTACGACCTGCTCGTACAGGCTGTCGGCGGGCTGATGAGCGTCACCGGTCGCCCAGACGAAGAGCCGAGCAAAGTGGGGGTGGCCCTCGTGGACGTGCTCTCCGGGCTCAACGCGGTCAGCGGCGTCCTACTCGCCCTGCGTGCGCGTGATGCGACCGACGCGGGCGGGACCGCCGGCCACCGGGTGGAGGTGGACCTGCTGACCACCCTGCTCTCCGCACTGACCAACCAGGCCGCGGGCACCCTCGCGACCGGGCAGTCACCGACCCGGATGGGCAATGCGCACCCGAGCATCGCGCCGTACGAGCTGTTCGACGCCGCCGACCGGCCGCTGGTGATCGCGGTGGGCAACGATCGCCAGTTCCGCACCCTGGTGCGACTGCTCGGGGCTCCCGCCCTGGCCGACGACGACCGGTTCCGCGGTAACGCCGACCGGGTGCGGCACCGCACGGTGCTGAAAAAGTTGATTGAGGACCGGCTCCGGCCCGAGCCCGCGGCGCACTGGGTGGGCGTTCTGGCCGATGCCGGTGTGCCGGCCGGCCAGGTCAACACCCTCGACGAGGCGTTCGCCTTCGCCGCCGCGCTGGGGCTCGACCCGGTGGTGGAACTGGGTGCGGCCGGCCGCACCAGCCGCCAGGTTGCCAACCCCATCCACCTCGCCGGCCGCCCGGCCGCCTACCGCCTGTGCCCGCCGCGGCTGGGCGAGCACGAGGGCGCCGACTGGCTCGCCCCGTCCCCGACCGCTGCCCCAGGGCGAGCCCCCGTACCAGCCACAGATCTCGCTCGTGTTCCGCCGACCCCCAAAGGACTCTCGTGACCGCCGCAGGCCGCCCCACCCCGCTTGTGCCCAGCCCGCTGGTCGACACCGTCTTCGACCTCGATGCCCTGCTCGAGCCGGAGGAGATCGTCTGGGCGCGCGCGGCGCGCGCTTTCGCGACCAACCGCATCCTGCCGACCATCGAGGACGACTTCGAGGAGAAGCGCTTCCGGGCCGAGCTGATCCCTGAACTCGGGGCGGCCGGGTTCCTCGGCATGCACCTCACCGGGTACGGCTGCGCCGGCGCGGGGGCGGTGAGCTACGGGCTGGTCTGCCTCGAGCTGGAGGCCGCTGACAGCGGCTGGCGCACTTTCGTCTCGGTGCAGGGCTCGCTGGCGATGTCGGCCATCCACAAGTACGGGTCTGCGGAGCAGAAGCAGCACTGGCTGCCGGGCATGGCCGCCGGCCAGCTCGTGGGCTGCTTCGCGTTGACCGAACCGACCGGCGGCAGCGACCCGGCCGCGATGGCGACCACCGCCACCCGGGGCGCCGACGGCTGGGTGATCGAGGGTGCCAAACGCTGGATCGGCCTGGCCAGCATCGCCGACGTCGCGATCGTCTGGGCCCAAACGGATGCCGGTGTGCGCGGCTTCCTGGTTCCGACCGACAGTATCGGTTTCACCGCCATCCCCATCGGCAAGAAGCTTTCGATGCGTGCGTCGATCCAGTGCGATGTGCACCTGGACGCCGTGCAGGTGCCATTCGATGCGATCCTGCCCGGTGCCGCTGGGCTGTCCGGGCCGTTCGGCTGCCTCAACGAGGCGCGCTTCGGCATCGTTTGGGGGGCCATGGGCGCCGCCCGCAGCTGCCTTGACGCCGCCATCCTGCGCGCGAAGACCCGTGAGGTGTTCGGCAAACCGATTGGGGCTACCCAGTTGATCCAGGCCAAGCTCGCCGACATGCTCGTGGAATACGAGAAGGGGGTGCTGCTGGCCCTGCACCTCGGTCGGCTCAAGGAGCGCGGCACGCTGACCCCCACCCAGATCAGCATCGGCAAGCTCAACAGCGTGCGCGAGGCGATCCAGATCGCCCGCGAGGCCCGCGTCATCCTCGGCGGCGACGGCATTACCAGCGAATTCCCGGTGATGCGCCACCTGGCGAACCTGGAATCGGTGCGCACCTATGAGGGCACCGACGAAATCCACCAACTCGTGCTCGGGCGGGCCCTGACCGGCCTGAACGCGTTCTCCTGAGGCCGCGATGTGACATAGTGGCAAGCAGATTGGCCGTCAGGCCGATCGACGGGGGAGGAGCACAGTGGGGGTGACGGGGGGACAGACCGTGTTCGCGAACCTGCGTGCGCGCATCCTCTCGGGGGAATTGCCCGCCAGGGCCACGCTGCGGGAGACGGCGCTGGCCCAAGAACTCGGCGTCAGCCGCACCCCCGTGCGCGAGGCGCTGCGCCGGCTCGACGAGGCCGGCCTGGTGGAGTTCGTGCCGAACCGGGGTGCCACGGTCGTGGAATGGACCACCGAGCAGATCTGCGAGACGTATTTTCTTCGCGCGGCTCTCGAGAGCAGGGCGGCGGGCCTCGCGGCGGTGCGGATCGAGCCGGCCGACCTCGACCGGCTGGCCATCCTGATTGACGCCATGGAGGAGTTCGTGCGCGCAACCGACGCCGAGGGCATCGGCCGGCTGGGCGTGCTCAACGCCGAATTCCACCGCATCATCGTGGCCGCGTCGGGCGTCACCCAGCTGATGGCCCTGGCCGCGTCCGTCGGCCGCGCCCCGATGACGGCCTCGCTCTTCCGCCGCGACGCCGCCGTCTTCCGGGCCGGCAGCAACCACCACCACCGCGACATCCTCACGGCGCTATGGTCGGGAGACGCACTCTGGGCCGAGGTCGCCATGCGCTCGCACATTCTCGCAGCGCGCAACGCGGTGTCGTCGGGTCGGTCCGGATCGGGGACGGAACCGGCCTAACCGGAACCGGTCAGCCGCGCGCGTAGCGGGCCGCCTCGAGCAGGCTGTGGGTGTGCGGATGCCGCGGTGAAGCGAGGATCTCGGCCGCCGAAGCCTGCTCGACGACCCGTCCCGCCTCCACGACCGCCACTCGGTCGTAGGTGGCGGCCGCCAGGCCGAGGTTCCGGGAGGCCACGATGATCGACAGTCCGAACTCCTGGAGGAACCCGCGGCAGAGCTCCAGTGCGGAGGGCTCGCCCGCAGCCTCGACGGCGCGCGTCGGCTCGTCCAGGATCAGGATGTCCGGGGGCTGTGAGAGCGCGGCCGCGATCGTCACCTGGAGCAGCGCGGTCGATTCGAGCTGGGTCGGAACCACCAGCGACGTCGCCTGCGGATCCGGCAGCCCGACCTTCTCGAGGAGTTCCAACGCACGCCGGGCGGCATCCGTTCGGGACAGACCCCCTGTCCGGCGCAGGGTTCGGGCGAGCTGGCGGCCGATGACCTGGTCCGGGGCCAGGCCCGTGGGCGCGGCAGGGGAAATGAGAGAGATTCTCGTGTCGCGCAGCCGGTTGAGGGCGCGCCGCGATGCCCCGACGAGCTCGATACCGTCGATCAGGATGGAGCCGGCCGCGATCACCGCCGGTTCGGGCAGCCGGCCCAGGATGGCCAGAGCGATCTCGCGTGCCCCGGAACCGGTGACACCGACCAGGCCGATGACCTCACCCCGCGCCACCGAGAGGGAGATGCCCGTGGCCAGCACCGGGGCACCCGTCTGGGTGCTCTCGGTAATCTGCAGACCGCGCACGTCGTCTTGCGGGCTGAGCGGCTGGACGCGCTGGACGGGGCGCGCCCCGCGCCGGGGGATGAAATGTTCCCCGAGCTCACCTCGCTCACGGCCCGTCCCGCTGGCCGCGGTGCCCCGCGTGATCGAGCCGGAGGAGCGGCCCACGGTCGAGTCCGGCGTCAGCCGCGGCGAGGCGTGGCACTTCTGCAACCTGGGCCGCAGCCTGTGCAGGGAGACATGAACGCACGGTTGCTGGCCAACCCGGTCGTTGACCGAGGCCAGCGGGCCTTCGGGGACGACCATCCGGCGCTCCGTCGGGGGCCTACGAGGCCGGCTGTTTCCGCGGTCGGTGGCCTTGTTCATCTCGCGGGCGGAACAATGCCTGCGCGAGATGGAACCGCACACCGACCGCGTCGGTGTGACCGAGGGTCGCAACGGGTGCTGGGTCAGATCCGCAGCCAGCTGGAATACCGGCCGATCATGGACCTCCTGAACGACCTGTCGAATCAGATGGACATCGTGCAGGAGGCCACCAGCACGGCCTTTGAGGTCATCGGCGACCGCTATCTCCCGATCAGCGCCGTCCCGACCTGAACCGGGGAGGCCTGAGCCGCGCCGCGGCATCCGTTGACTCGGACCCACGGATGCCGTGGCTCACCCACCCCGCCCGTCGAACCAATTCGACGGAGATTTTGAGGATGGAGCGCTCTCCCAACGTGGTTTAAACCGTTTTGAGCCAAATCTCGGCTCTCCTGCTTCATCTGTGGGTGTTGCGGAGCGCCTTAACGGCCGCACGCCGCTTCCTGTCTAGGTTTCTGACTGTCTAGGAACAGAAACT
>NZ_SOGZ01000004.1:0-184331 GCF_004403145.1 Cryobacterium sp. TMT1-62
TCCAGCCGGGCCGTGCCGGGCATCCGCACCAATGCCGCACTAACCCGCGGCGGCCGTCTACTGCGGGCAACAGATGTCCTGAGTTAGCCACACACACACGGGCCCTGGCCAAGCCGCCCCGCGGCGCACGCTCTACCTGCGCCCACCTCCATACCGTGCGTCCACCTCCACACCTTGCGCCACGAACCACACCACCCCGTGGGAGGGCACACCTGCACCAACGACAGTTGGCCACCCCTCGAGGTGACTTCCATGTGGTGAGCGAGAGTGAATGTCTTCATTCCGGTCGAAAGTGCCCGGTAGAGCCACCACTCTCGACCGGAGAGGGACACTCGCCGCGACCCGGTATGACACCGCCGGACTCGATTCAGAATCAACCAAAATGGCCTCCCAGACGGGTGGTCATTTGGCGTTGAGTTACTGTTGATAGGTCTGTCGAAATGGCAGGTCAAATTACACAGGAGACATAGTGAGCCCTTCAGGAACGCACGATAACGAATCACGCGACGGCGGACGAGACGATCGTCGTTCCAACGGGGGTTACCAGGGCCGGTCCGACCGTCCGCAGCGTGACGGTGAGCGTCCCCCTTACCGCGGTAATTCCGAGCGTCCGAAGCAGGGAGGCGAGCGTCCTTCCTACCGCGGGAACTCCGATCGTCCCTCCACGGGCGGTTACCGTGCAAATTCCGAGCGTCCGGCCAACGGTGGCGAGCGTCCTTCGTACCGTGGCGATACCGAGCGTCCGCAGCGTGATGGTCAGCGTCCTCCTTATCGCGGCAACTCCGACCGCCCGGCCACGGGTGGTTACCGTGGCAATACTGACCGTCCCCAGCGTGATGGTGAACGTCCCCCTTATCGTGGCAACTCCGAGCGTCCGCAGCAGGGTGGCGAGCGTCCCCCTTATCGTGGCAACTCCGAGCGTCCGCAGCAGGGTGGCGAGCGTCCTCCTTACCGTGGCAATTCGGACCGTCCATCTACCGGTGGCTATCGGGGCAACTCTGAACGTCCGCAGGGTGGCGAGCGTCCTCCTTACCGTGGCAACTCCGAGCGTCCGCAGCAGGGTGAGCGTCCTTCCTCCCGCGGCAATTCCGACCGTCCGCAGCAGGGTGAGCGTCCCCCTTACCGTGGCAATTCGGACCGTCCCTCTACCGGTGGCTACCGGGGCAATCCCGATCGACCGCAGGGCGGCGAGCGTCCCCCGTACCGTGGCAATCCCGATCGCCCGCAGGGCGGCGAGCGTCCCCCGTACCGGGGCAACTCCGATCGCTCCTCCGGCGGCGGGGAGCGCAAGCCCTGGGCCAAGGACGGCGCCCGTCCCGAGCGCAGCGATCGCCCGCAGCAGGGTGGCGAGAAGCCCTGGACCCAGCGCGGCGGTTCGCCGAACCGTGCTGGAGCTCCGCGCGGAGACGCCGGTAAGAAGCTGTGGACCCGTGACGGTGCCCCGGCCCGCGGTGACCGCGATGCCCGTGTCGTCGAAGAGGAGATGACCGAAGAGCAGCGCATGCAGCGCGAGCTTCGTTCGGTGCGCCCGCGCCACGACGACCCCGAGCTGCCCGACGACATCACGTCGCAGGACCTCGACCGGATCGCCCGCAACGAGCTCAAGACCCTCAGCAAGGACAACGCCGAGGCCGTCGGCCGCCACTTGGCCATGGCCGCCCGCGTCATCGACGAAGACCCCGAGCTGGCTCACCGCCACGTCCTGTCGGCTGCCCGTCGTGCCGGCCGGATCGCCGTGGTGCGCGAGAGCCTCGCGATCACCGCCTACGCCACGGGCGACTTCGCCCTGGCGCTGCGGGAACTGCGCACCTATCGCCGCATCTCCGGTTCCAACGATCAGCTTGCGCTGATGGTGGACAGTGAGCGCGGCGTGGGCCGCCCGGACCGGGCGCTCGAGCTGGGACGCTCCGTCGAGCGCGCCTCGCTGCCGGCATCCGTTCAGGTTGCCCTGGCGATCGCCATGTCAGGGGCGCGTCTGGACCTCGGCGAGACCGAGGCTGCGCTCAGCGAGCTAGAGATCCCGCAGCTGGACCCGAAGACCGCGTTCTCCTACAGCGCCGAGCTGTTCGCCGCCTACGCCGAGGTTCTCGGCGAGCTGGGCCGCGACGACGAGGCCGAACTGTGGAACGAGCGGGCCGAACGGGCCGACGCTGCCGTGTCCGGCGTGACCGATTTCGACGAGACCATGGAGATCCTCGAGATCGACGAGGAGGAGATCGACGAGAAGGAGTCCGACGACACCGACACCGACACCGACACCGACACCGATACCGACGACGACGACGCGACTGACGTCTCCGACGAAGAGTCCGCGAATGACGCCGACGACTCCACCGACGAGGCGGAGCACGATGCTCAGGCGTCGCCGCGTGCTTGAGGCGGTCACCCCGCTGACCGGCGTCGACGTGGTTCTGGCCGACCTGGACGGCGTGGTCTACGCCGGTCCAGCGGCCATCCCGTTCGCGGTCGAGAGCCTGAACCGTGCGGCGGAAACTGTGCGGGTCGGCTACCTCACCAACAACGCGTCCCGCACCGACCAGTCCGTGGCGGACCACCTCTCCGAACTGGGCCTGCACACGGTGGCGACGGATGTCGTAACCTCACCGCAGGCCGCCGTGCGTCTGCTCGCGGATGAGGTGCCGGCCGGCTCGCGCATCCTCGTGATCGGCGGCGAAGGTCTTCTGACCGAGGTTGAAAAGGGTGGCTTCGTCGTCACCCGCTCGGCGGATGACGCTCCGGCCGCCGTGATCCAGGGCTTCTCGCCCGACCTCGGCTGGAAGGACCTGGCCGAGGCCGCGTTCGCCCTGCACCCGAACGAGGATGGCGTGGAGATCCCGTGGATCGCCACGAACACCGACTGGACCATCCCGGTGGCCCGGGGGATCGCGCCCGGCAACGGCACCCTCGTCTCCGCCGTGCACAGCGCCGTCGGTCGCCTGCCGATCGTGGCCGGCAAGCCCGAGGTGGCCATCTTCACCGAGGCCGTCACCCGCTTCGAGGCGCAGACGCCCCTGTTCATCGGCGACCGCCTCGACACCGACATCCTCGGCGCGAACCGGGCCGGCATTCCGGCCGCGCTGGTGCTCACCGGCATCGACAAGGCCAAGCAGACCCTGGCCGCCGACGCCAAGTCGCGGCCGACGTATATCCTCGACGACCTGCGCCAGCTGCACGAGCCTTACCCGCAGACGGTGTTCTCCAAGGACGGCTCCTCCGCCACGGTGAACGGGGCGACGGTGCGCATTGTCGGCGCCGACGTCACGATCGTGGCCGAGGGTGACGGGGCGATCAACCTGCTCCGCGCCGCCTGCGCCGTGATCTGGGCATCCGGTCGGCCCATCTACGGGCTCACTGTTCCGGAGCGACTGTATCTCGGACGGTAACGTGGAGAGGGTGAATCAGCCCCACGTGACGACGGACGACGTAACCCAGGATCTTCCCGCGCGGCTCGCCGCGATCGAAGACCGGCCCCTCGAGGAGCGCGCCGCCGCGTACGTTCAGGAGCACGACGGGCTGCGGGGCCACCTCGAAGGTGGAGACGTTCCCCGGGCGAGCCACCCATGACCGACGTCGACGGAACCCCGATGGGCGCCCCCGATGACGTCGCCCCCGACACCAGTGCCAGCGACCCCAGCGACCCCGGCGTTGCCGGCGAGCGGATGCCCCACCAGCGCCTCGACTCGGCCGTCGCCGAGCGCGGTCTGGCCCGGTCCCGCACCGTCGCCGCGCAGCTGATCGTGGGCGGACTGGTCACGGTCGACGGCACGCCCGTCGTCAAGGCATCCGCCAAGGTGCGGGACACCCAGCTGATCGAGGTGGCGGCCACCGACCACTACGTCAGCCGCGGCGCCCACAAGCTCATCGCCGCCCTCGACGCCTTCGCGGTTCCGGCCCTGGGCCGCACGGTGCTCGACGCCGGAGTGTCCACGGGCGGCTTCAGCCAGGTGCTGCTCGAACGCGGCGCCGGCCAGGTCATCGGGGTGGATGTGGGGCACGGGCAACTGGCCCCCCAGCTGGCGACCGAGCCGCGACTCGTGCTGGTCGAGGGGTTCAACCTGCGCTACGCCACGGCCGAGAAGATCGCGGCCGCCTCCGGGGTGCCGCAGCGGGTGGACCTGGTCGTGGGAGACCTGTCCTTCATCTCCCTGACCACCGTGCTTCCGGCCCTGGTGGCGTCCGCCGCCGACGGTGCCGACTTCGTGCTGCTGATCAAGCCGCAATTCGAGGTCGGCAAGGGCAGCATCCGCGAGGGCGTCGTGCACGATCCGGGCCTCCGTGCCGACGCGATTGCCGGTGTGCTCTGGGCGGCGTGGGATCTCGGCCTCAAGACGAACGGTTTGATCGCCTCGCCCATCGCCGGCGGCGCCGGAAATCGCGAGTACCTGTGCTGGCTGTCGAGCGCGGTCGGCAGCAATCCGACAGAATGGATCGAACGCACAACGGCGCTGGTGGGAGTGACTAAATGAGTGCAGCACCACGCAACATCCTCGTCGTCGCGCACACCGGCCGCACGGATTCCCTCGAGGCCGCCGTCACCGTCTGCCAGCAGCTGCTGGCCGCCGGAGCCGTGCCGGTGCTGGCCCGCAACGAGCGCGCCGACCTGCTCGCGCACTGCCCGGACCTCGACGACCAGATCGCGATCCTGCACGAGTGCGTCGCGACCACCGAACTCGAACTCGTGATCGTGCTCGGCGGCGACGGCACCATCCTGCGTGCCGCCGAAGTCGTGCGCGGCTGTTCGGCCCCATTGCTCGGCATCAACCTCGGCCACGTAGGTTTCCTCGCCGAGAGCGAGCGCGACGACCTCGGTGAGGCCGTGCGCCGGGCTCTGCTGCGCGACTACCTGGTCGAGGAACGCATGGCCCTCGCCGTTCGGGTCAAGCTCGGCGATGAGGTGATCTACGAGACCTGGGCGTTGAACGAGGCCACAGTCGAGAAATCCAGCCGTGAACGGATGCTCGAGGTCGTCATCGAGGTCGACGGCCGCCCGCTCTCCTCCTTCGGTTGCGACGGCGTGGTCATGTCCACGCCCACGGGCTCCACCGCCTACGCCTTCTCGGGCGGCGGCCCGATCGTCTGGCCGACGCTCGACGCGCTGCTGCTGGTGCCGCTCAGCGCTCACGCCCTCTTCGCCCGCCCGCTCGTCGTGGGCCCGGACTCGTCGCTCGCCGTGGAGGTGCTCGCTCGCACCGGCGGGGCCGCGGTGCTCTGCGCCGACGGTCGCCGCGTGCACGACCTGCCGCCGGGCTCCCGTGTGATCGTGCGCCGTTCACCGATTCCCGTTCGGCTGGCCCGCCTGCACAGCGGCCCGTTCACCGACCGACTGGTCAACAAATTCAACCTGCCCGTCACGGGCTGGAGAGGCCCGGTCGGCCGTGAATAGGCGTTCCGCATGATCGAGGAGCTCGTCATCCGTGACCTCGGTGTCATTGCCGAGGCCACCCTGCCGCTCGGCCCCGGCTTCACCGCCGTGACGGGCGAGACCGGCGCCGGCAAAACCATGGTCGTCACCGCCCTCGGCCTGCTGCTCGGTCAGCGTGCCGATCCCGGTCTCGTGCGCCAGGGCCAGTCGCAGAGCTGGGTGGAGGGCCGCTGGCTGATCCCCGCCGACGGCACCGTCGCGACCCGCGTGCGGGACGCCGGGGGAGACCTCGACGGCCCCGAACTCATCCTCAGCCGCTCGGTGTCCGCGGAAGGACGCAGCCGGGCCGTGGTCGGCGGGCGTAGCGCCCCGGCCGGCGTGCTCAGCGACCTCGGCGGCGACCTCGTGGTCGTGCACGGCCAGTCCGACCAGGTGCGTCTGCGTTCGGCCGTCGCCCAGGCTGCAGCCCTGGACCGCTTCGCCGGGCCGACGCTCGCCGAAACCCTCGACCTGTTCCAGAGGGCCTACTACCGCTGGCAGGGCCTTCAGAGTGAGCTCGACCGACTCGTCGACGAGCAGGACCAGCGCGCCCGCGAGGCCGACACGCTGCGCGCCGCCATCGACGAGATCGAACTCGTCGCCCCCCAGCGCGGCGAAGACGAGTCGCTCAGCGAACGCGCCGAACGCCTCGGCAACCTCGAGGAGCTGCGCATCGCGGCCGCCCAGGCCCGGGAGTTGCTCTCGGCGGAGGAGAACCCCGACGAGATGCCCGACGCTGTCGCCCTGCTCGAGTCCGCCCGGCGCCAGCTCGAACGGGCCGGGGAGCACGACCCGGCCCTGCCGCCCCTTGCCGAGGCACTCGCGAACGCCGGCTTCCTGGTTGCCGACATCGCCGCGCAGCTCTCCAGCTACCTGGCCGGCCTCGACGCCGATGGCGCCCGCGAACTCGAGGTCGTGCAGGAGCGCCGCTCGGAGCTCACCGGCCTGGCCCGCAAGTACGCGGGCGGCCTTGACGAGGCCATCGACTTTCTCGACACCGGCAGTGCCCGTCTGCTCGAACTCGACAGCGACTCCGACCGCATAGACACGCTCCGCACCGAAACGGATGCCGCACGCCAGTCGACTGACGGCCTCGCCGACCAGCTCACCGGCATCCGTCGCGCTGCCGCAGAGGCCCTGGGTGCGGCCGTCACAGCCGAACTGGCCGCCCTGGCCATGCCGAACGCGTCGCTGCTGGTCGAGGTCGACGGCCGGGCCGAGATCACCGCCACCGGACGCGACCTCGTGAAGATTCTCCTGCGCCCGCACGCGGGGGCGGAGCCACGGTCGCTGGCGCGCGGGGCCTCCGGTGGCGAACTGTCCCGGGTGATGCTTGCGATCGAGGTCGTCATCAACCAGGCCGACCCGGTGCCGACCTTCGTCTTCGACGAGGTCGACGCCGGCGTGGGCGGCGCCGCGGCGATCGAGATCGGCCGCCGGCTGGCCCGGCTCGCCGAAACCGCCCAGGTTATCGTGGTCACCCACCTTGCCCAGGTGGCCGCGTTCGCCGGCAACCACCTCAGCGTCGTCAAGGACAGCGACGGCTCCGTCACCGCCAGCAGCGTGCGCCAGCTGAACGGCGACGAGCGTGCCGCCGAAATGGCCCGCCTGCTCTCCGGCCTGCCCGATTCCGCGAGCGGACTCGAACATGCCCGGGAGCTCATGAACCTCGCCCGCGCCAACCGATAGGTCAGCCCTCAATGCTAGAGTCGAAGCCCGTGGTGGAAAATAAAAGCACGGACGCATTAGTACGCAACGACACGACACGACACATTTTTGTGACCGGTGGTGTCGTTTCTTCTTTGGGCAAGGGCCTGACGGCGGCAAGCCTCGGCAATCTCCTCACGGCCAGCGGTCTCCGCGTGGTCATGCAGAAGCTCGACCCCTATCTCAACGTGGACCCCGGCACGATGAACCCGTTCCAGCACGGCGAGGTCTTCGTGACCGACGACGGTGCTGAGACCGACCTGGACATCGGACACTACGAACGGTTCCTCGACATCAACCTCAACCAGGCCGCGAACGTCACGACCGGTCAGGTCTACTCGCAGGTGATCGCCAAGGAACGCCGCGGCGAGTACCTCGGCGACACCGTGCAGGTCATCCCGCACATCACCGACGAGATCAAGCGCCGCATGCGCCTGCAGGCCAGCGACGAGCTGCGCCCCGACGTGATCATCTCCGAGATCGGCGGCACGGTCGGCGACATCGAGTCCCAGCCGTTCCTCGAGGCGGCACGCCAGGTGCGCCACGAACTCGGCCGCAACAACGTCTTCTTCGTGCACGTCTCGCTGGTGCCGTTCCTCGGCGCCGCGGGGGAGCAGAAGACCAAGCCCACCCAGCACTCCGTCGCCGCCCTGCGTTCCATCGGCATCCAGCCGGATGCGCTCGTGCTGCGCAGCGACCGGCCCGTCTCCGACTCGAACAAGCGCAAGATCGCGCTGATGTGCGACGTCGACGAAGACGCCGTGGTCAACGCGGTCGACGTGCCGAGCATTTACGAGATCCCCACCATGCTGCACGAGCAGGGCCTGGACAAGTACATCACCGACCGCCTCGGCCTGCCCGTCACCAGCGTGGACTGGACCGGTTGGCAGAAGGTGCTCGACGCCGTGCGCGAGCCCCAGCACACCGTCACCATCGGGCTGGTCGGCAAGTACATCGACCTGCCCGACGCCTACCTGTCGGTCACCGAAGCGCTGCGCGCCGGCGGATTCGCCAACCAGACCAGGGTCCAAGTCACCTGGATCGCCTCCGACGACTGCGAGACCGAGGAGGGCGCGAACCGCCTGCTCGGTGAGCTCGACGGCATCTGCGTTCCCGGCGGCTTCGGCGTGCGCGGCATCGAGGGCAAGCTCGGCGCCCTCAAGTTCGCCCGCGAGAACGGCATCCCCGTGCTCGGCCTCTGCCTTGGCCTGCAGTGCATGGTCATCGAATACGCCCGCAACAAGGCCGGCCTCACCGGCGCATCCTCCTCGGAGTTCGACGAGGACACCGAGTTCCCGGTGGTCGCGACCATGGAAGAGCAGGTCGAGATCATCGCGGGCGGCGACCTGGGTGGCACCATGCGCCTGGGTCTCTACCCGGCCGTTCTGGCCGAGGGATCCATCGTGGCCGAGCTCTACGGTGCCTCCGAGGCGTCCGAACGTCACCGCCACCGCTACGAGGTCAACAACGCGTTCCGCTCTCAGATCGCGGATGCCGGACTGTGGTTCTCGGGCACCTCACCCGACCGCCACCTGGTCGAGTACGTCGAGCTGAAGCGCGAGGAGCACCCGTTCTACGTGGGCACGCAGGCGCACCCGGAGCTGCGCAGCCGGCCCAGCCACGCGCATCCGTTGTTCCGCGGCCTGATCAGCGCGGCCCTGGACCGCCAGCAGGCCAGCCGCCTGTTCGAGGTCGAAGCCAAGGAAGAAGCCTGAGCCGTGACCCACCCGTCTGTGCCCGCCGCCAACGTGACCGCTCCTGTGACCGCCGAGAAGTCCGGCGAATCGGCCTCCGCCCCGCTGGCGGATGAGCCGGCCTTCGCGGCGGTCTCGGACAGCGCGATCGTTTTCGACGGCAAGGTGTGGGGTGTCCGCCGCGACACCTTCGGCTATAACGGCTCCCGCATCAATCGCGAGTACCTGGACCACCCGGGCGCCGTGGCGATCCTCGCCCTCGACGAGCACAACCAGGTGCTGCTGATCAAGCAGTACCGGCACCCCGTGCGCACGCGCGACTGGGAGCTGCCGGCCGGGTTGCTCGACGAAGACGGCGAGCATCCACTCGTCGGAGCGCAGCGCGAGCTGGCCGAGGAGACCGACCTCGTCGCCACCGAGTGGAATGTGCTCGGTGAGTTCGCCACCTCGCCCGGCGGCAGCAATGAGGTCATCCGCATCTACCTGGCGCGCGGCCTCGCCGCGGCTCCGGAGATCTTCGAGCGCACCGAGGAGGAAGCCGACATCGAGGTGCGCTGGGTGCCGCTTGATGACTGCGTCGATGCCGTGCTGGCCCGCCGGGTGCAGAACCCGTCGCTGGTGATCGGGGTGCTCGCCGCCCAGGCAGCCCGCGCGCGCGGCTGGAGCACCCTCGGGGCGGCGGATGAGCCGTGGCCGCGGCATCCGGTCAATTGGGACCACACGGTGTGACCGGTTGGCCTCGTCTGGTGGTGTGAGCGGTGCGGCTGGTGTTCCTGCTGGCCGGGGCGTCGCGGGTTTGGGCGGTCCGCCTGCACCGGGAGTTGCCGGTGGGGTCGTCGCGGCGGCCGTGGACTCGTATCTGCGGCACGTCGCGATCGAGCGCGGCCTGAGCACCAATACGGTGTCCGCCTACCGGCGTGACCTGGCCATCTACAGCCGGTGGCTTGCCGCGGTCGGGTTGACCGGACTTGCCGACGTCACCCGGCAGCACGTCTCCGACTACGTGCGGTTCTTGGGATCCCGCGAGGAGTCGCCGCTGACCGCGGCGTCGATCGCGCGCATCCTCTCGACCGTGCGCGGGTTTCACCGATTTCTGCTCGAGGAGGGCGTGGTCGACACCGATGTCGCCCACGAGTCCAAGCCGCCCAAGCTCGGCACCCGGCTGCCCAAGGCAATTTCGATCGAGCAGGTCACGCTGTTGCTCGCGGCGACGGACGGCGACGAGGTGCACAACCTGCGCGACAAGGCGCTGCTCGAGCTGCTCTACGCCACGGGCGCCCGCGTCTCGGAGGTGGTCAACCTCAATGTGGACGATGTGCTCGACCCCGAGGTGGTGCGCCTCACCGGCAAGGGCGACAAACAGCGCATCGTGCCGGTCGGCAGTTACGCGCGCGCGGCCATCGACACGTTTCTGGTGCGGGGGAGACCGCTGCTCTCCGCCCGTGGACCGGCGACGCCGGCCCTGTTCCTGGGCCTTCGCGGCAAGAGGCTCAGCCGGCAGAACGCGTGGTTGATCATCCGGGCTGCGGCCGAACGCGCCGGCCTCGAGGGGCATGTTTCGCCGCACACGCTGCGGCACTCCTTCGCGACGCACCTGCTCGAGGGCGGGGCCGATGTGCGCGTGGTGCAGGAGTTGCTCGGCCACTCCTCGGTGGCCACCACCCAGATCTACACGCTCGTCACCGCGGATACCCTGCGCGACATGTACACGACGGCGCATCCGCGGGCGCGGGTGTCCCGTTCCGTCCCCCCGTTGGTTGAGTCACCCACGGTGGTGGTTGAGCCCCCGCCGGTCCTGGACGAGCTCAACCCCGCCTGACTGTTCCCGTTTCGGACAACTGTTGCCCGTGTACCGGCAACAACTGTCCGGAACGGCAACAGTGGCGGCCGGGGCCGCCGCGCGCCGCTGACGTTTGAGCTTTCCGGGACATTCCGTTCGAGCGGCCACCGAAGGCTGCGTCTCGCGTGTTTTCCGAAGTTACGTGACGACGGATGCCGAGAGCCGCCCACGCTCGCGGCTGCGGCGGCCCCGCCGGTGGTTGAGCCTCCCGAAACCCGGTGACCTGGCCCTCGAACCCGCCCGTCGGCATCCGTCACCGTCGCTAGCTTCGGAGTTTTTCGGAACCCGCCGGCCGAGCGGCCACCGAATGCGGCGTGTCGCGATTATCCCCGAGGTTACGTGACGCCGGCTGTCGAGAGCCGCCCCCGCTCTGGGCTGCGGCGGCCCCGCCGGTCCGGGATGCGTAGCCAAACCCCGCCTAACTGTTGCCGTTCCGGACAACTGTTGCCCGCGTACCGGCAACAATTGTCCGGAACGGCAACAGTTGCGGCCGGGTCCGCCGCGCGGGGCATCCGTCACCCGCGTCGTCACCCGCGTCGTCACCCGCGTCGTCACCCGCGTCGTCACCCGCGTCGTCACCCGTCGGAGTCTCGGCGCCGTCCCTGGCATAACTCCTGCAATTTGGCTGCCGGGAGCCGGTTCCACCGTGTTTTCGGGCCTATTCCGCAGGATTTGCAGGAGTTATGCACGAGGGGTTACACACCAGGCCGGCGGCTGACCAGCGGAAGCCAGTGCAGATCCCGCAGACGGGCGCACGTCGGTGCGGCCGACCTCAGAGCAGGCGCAGCCCCACCACAGTGATGATCGGCTCGCGCTGCCCGCCGGAGTGCACGATGTGGCCACCGCCCTCGTCGACGGTGAGCTGGCTCGCGTGGCAGCGCAGGGCAGCAGTGACCGTCGCGAGGTGCGCCGACAGGTCGAACCACTCGGCCGCACCCGCACCCGCACCCGCACCCGCACCCGCACCCGCACCCGCACCCGCACCCGCACCCGCACCCGCACCCGCACCCGCACCCGCACCCGATGTGGCTCCATCCACCCCCACCTGCACCACCTCGGCAAACGCGACCTCCGCCGCCCGGCTGCCGGCCAGCGCCGCTTCATGCATGCGCACGTGATCCGGATGCCCGTACCCGCCACCGTTGTCGTAGCTGATCACGAGGGCAGGCCGAAGCTGCCCGATCAGCGCGGCCACATCCGCGGTCACTTCGGCCAGGGGCGCCCGCACCAGGGCGTCGCCGTCGATGTCGTCGGCCGGCCCGGCCAGCCCCGGACGAATCCAGGTCATGCCCGAGTCCCGGTACGCGCGCGGCGCGAGGCCCGCGGCGCGCGCGGGCGGCGTGCCCAGCCAGAACCGATCCGCGAAACCGATGCCGAGGGCCGCCGCGGCGCAGGCGAGCTCCCGCTCGCGTTCCCGGGTGAGCGCATCCGTGCCCTCGAGCACCGACAGCGGCCCGCGCACGACCTCGCCTTGCTCGCCGCGCGTGGCGGTCAGCAACGACACCCGGATGCCCCGGGCCGCCACTTCCGCAATCAGCGCACCCGTCGCAATGGTTTCGTCATCGGGATGAGCGTGCACGAACAGAACAGTGGGAACACCGTCCAGCAGACTCACGCGCTGAGCAGCGAGGGGCGGCGGTCGCCGGCACCGGGGCGCACCAGCGACCGGTACACGGTCACGAGGCCTTCTGCCGACCGCGGCCAGTCCAGGTGCTCGGCCCGCTCGCGCGCGGCGAGCGACAGACGCCGGGCGAACGCGGGGTTCGAGAGAATCTGCGTGAGCGCGCCGGCCCAGACCTTCGGATCGCGCGAGTCCAGCACCACGCCGGTGTCGCCGTCGAGCACCGCCTCGCGCAGTCCGCCGGCCGCCGCGGCGACGACGGGAACACCGCTCGCGGCCGCTTCCAGCGCCACGAGCCCATACGTTTCAGAGTGCGAGGGTACGAGCACGACCCGGGCGCCGCTCAGCAGCAGGGCCAGGTCCACGCGGGACTGCGGACCCACGAAACGCACGTTGCGTTCGATTCCGTGCCGGGCCGCGAGGGACCGAAGCTCGTCGATATAGCCGTCGTAGTCGGCTGACGCGTCGCCGGCGATCACGAGTTCGGGCCGGATCGGCTCCGGCACGGCCGCGATCGCCTCGATCGCGAGGTCGAGGCCCTTCAGCGGCTGCAGGCGCCCCGCGACGATCGCGTACCCGCGGATGTCGATCGGTCCAGAAAGTTCGGCAGCCCCAACCGCGGCGGCACCGACACTCCGGATGTCCGTGGGCCGGAACAGAATCCCGTCCACCCCCGGCAGCACGATCGAGATGCGTTCGGGCGCACCGCCGAGCCGCTGCACGATGGTGTCGGCCTCGGACTCGCTGATTGCGACCAGGGCATCCGACTCCTGCGCCAGCCAGGCCTCGCCGGCCATACGCCCGGGGGACTCGGGGCGTTCGCCGGCCGACAACGGCGTCGACGCGTCGGCCGCGATGCTGTGGAAGCTCTGCACGTGCGGGATGCCCCGGCGGCGCGCGAGCGGGAGCGCCGCCATACCCGAAAACCAATGGTGCGAGTGGATGACGTCGTAGGGTCCCAGCGCATCCATCTGCACGCGGAACGCCTCGATGAACTCCTCGTGGTCGCCCTTCGGCACGGGACGGGCCGGTCCGGCCTCGAGAAAGCGGAGCGTCACTCCGGGGCTCAACTGCATCGTCTCCGACCCGGGGGAGGAGCGACGGGTGAGGATATCGACGTGGTGGCCGGCGGAGGCGAGAGCCTCCGCCTGGTGCCGCACGACCACGTTCATGCCCCCGGCGTCACCCGAGCCCGGCTCAGCTCCCGGGGACGTGTGCAGGCAAACGAGCGCGATTCGGAGGGGCGTAAATGGCTGAGGCACTTGAAAATCTTAACGCAAGAGCCTGTGACTCACCCGGTTCCACAGATCAGAGACCGATGACGGACCGATGACAGGCCGATGACAGGCCGAGACACGCCGGGTTCACGCGGCAGACCTGCGGTTTTCGGCGATCCGTGCGGCAACATGCCCGATCCGATCGCTACAGTGGGGACAGTGACAGGTGTAAGACGGATCGAGGGCATCTCAGTGGCGCGCAAGCAGGATGACCGGACACGACTTTCCGGTTTAGACGAGGTACCGGTCGGTGCGACCGGGCGACCCAAGCGCGACTTCGACGAACCCGCGGTTCTGCCCAGTCATGGCCCAGCGCGCATCATTTCGCTGTGCAACCAGAAGGGCGGCGTCGGCAAGACGACGACCACCATCAACCTGGGTGCCGCCCTCGCCGGCTACGGCCGCCGCGTGCTGGCCATCGACTTCGACCCGCAAGGCGCCCTCTCCGCCGGTCTCGGTGTGCCCACCCACGACGTCACCACCATCTACGACCTGCTGCTGAGCGGCTCGGTCAGCCCGCACGACGCCATCCAGAAGACGTCGGTGCACAACCTCGACATCATCCCGGCCAACATCGACCTGTCCGCCGCGGAGGTGCACCTCGTCAACGAGGTCGCCCGCGAGCAGATCCTGGCCCGCGTGCTGCGCAAGATCTCCGGCGACTACGACGTCATCCTGATCGACTGCCAGCCGTCGCTGGGTATCCTCACCGTCAACGCGCTCACGGCCAGCCACGGCGTGCTCATTCCGCTCGAGTGCGAGTTTTTCGCCCTCCGCGGTGTGGCGCTCCTGATCGAGACCATCGACAAGGTGCGTGACCGGCTCAACCCGGCCATCGAACTCGACGGCATCCTGGCCACCATGTTCGACTCCCGCACCCTGCACTCCCGCGAGGTGCTCGAGAGGGTCGTCGACGCGTTCGGCGACAGTGTGCTCGAGACGGTCATCGGCCGCACGGTCAAGTTCCCCGACGCGAGCGTCGCCGGCGTCCCGATCACCGAATTCGCACCCGAGCACGCGGCCGCCAAGGCCTACAAGCAGGCGGCGCGGGAACTGATCCAGCGTGGCGCCGTCGCCTGACGCGGACGCACCGAAGTCGTTTTCGGTCGCCCTCGGCAACTTCGAGGGTCCGTTCGACCTGCTCCTGTCCCTGATCGGCAAGCACGAACTCGACATCACCGAGATCTCCCTGAGCCGGGTCACCGACGAGTTCATCGCCTACCTGCGCGGCCTCGACCAGGACGAAGAGCTCGACCAGGCCACCGAATTCCTGGTGGTCGCTGCCACCCTGCTCGACCTCAAGGTCGTCGGGCTGCTGCCGCAGGGTGAGCTTGTCGACGCCGAAGACGTGGCTCTGCTCGAGGCCCGCGACCTGCTGTTCGCCCGGCTACTGCAGTACCGGGCCTTCAAGAGCGCGAGCGCCTGGTTCCAGGGCCGGCTCGACGCCGAGTCCACCCGGCACGTGCGGGCGGTGCGGCTGGAGGAGAAATTCCGCCGCCAGACTCCCGACCTGGTCTGGACTCTCTCCCTCGGCGACTTCGCCGCCCTGGCCGCCCTCGCACTCACTCCGCGGGTTCTGCCCGGCGTGGGGCTCGACCACCTGCACGCGCCGCTGGTCAGCATCCGTGAACAGGCGGCCTACGTGGTACGGATGCTGCGCGCCGCCGACACGCTCACGTTCCGCGAGCTGATCGTGAGCGCCGAGGTGAAGGGCGTCGTGATCGCCCGTTTCCTGGCCGTGCTCGAGCTGTACCGCCTCGACGCCATCTCTTTCGACCAGCTCGTGCCGCTCGGCGACCTCAGCCTGCACTGGAGTGCCGAGACCTGGACCGATGACACCCTCGCCAACCTCGGAGCCGACTATGAGCATTGACACGACTATGGGCAGTGACGCGACTATGAGCAGTGACACGACTATGAGCAGTGAAACCGCCCCCGCAGCAGAGAACACAGAAAACACAGAGGGCACGGATGCCCCGCGCCCCCCGCTCGAGCGCACCCTCGAGGCCATCCTGATGGTCGCCGACGAACCGCAGGGGCTACTGCAGCTCGCCGCGGCCGTCGACGCCACGCTGGGCGAGGTGCGCGCATCCGTCGCCCGGCTCGTGGCCGACTTCGACGGCCTCGCCGGCACCGTGCGCCGCGGCTTCGAGCTGCGCGAGGTGGCCGGCGGCTGGCGCATCTACGTGCGGCCCGAGCACGATGTGACCGTGGCCGACTTCGTGGTCACCCAGAACCCGAGCCGGCTTTCGCAGGCGGCCCTGGAGACTCTCGCCGTGATCGCCTACAAGCAACCGATCAGCCGCGGGGCTGTAGCCTCGATTCGTGCCGTTAATGTGGATTCGGTCGTGCGCACACTGCTCGGCCGCGGTCTGATCACCGAAGCGTTCACCGACAGTGAGACCGGTGCGATCAATTACGGCACCACAGACCTTCTGCTAGCCCAGCTCGGAATCAACTCGCTCGACGAGTTGCCATACCTATCGCCGTTGCTCAATGACGGCGCGAACGGATTTGAGGAATTGCCATGACAACCGACAACCAGGGGATTCAGGGGACACCCACCAATCTCGAGGCCGCCGCCGACGGCGTGCGCCTGCAGAAGGTCATGGCCTCCGCGGGCGTCGCGTCCCGACGGGTCTCCGAGGAGATGATCGCCGCCGGCCGCGTGCGCGTGAACGGCAAGGTCGTCACCGAACTGGGCCGCCGGATCCACCCCGACTCCGACCTGATCATGGTCGACAACGTAGCCGTGCAGCTGGACACCAGCCGCCGCTACGTGATGCTGAACAAGCCCGTCGGCGTCGTCTCGTCGATGCAGGACGAGAGTGGACGCCCCGACCTGCGCGAGTTCACCGACCAGTTCGAGGAGCGCCTGTTCAACGTGGGCCGCCTCGACGCGATGACGAGCGGCCTGCTGATCCTGACCAACGACGGCGATCTCGCGCACGTGCTCGCGCATCCGTCGTTCGGGGTCTTGAAGACCTACATCGCCAAGGTCGAGGGCCGCGTGTCGGCGCAGACCATCCAGCTGCTGCAGAGCGGCATCGAACTCGACGACGGGCCCATCTCCGCCGACAAGGCGCGCATCCTGACCAGCCCTCCCGGCGACGGCTTCAGCCTGGTCGAGCTCACCCTGCACTCCGGCCGCAACCGCATCGTGCGCCGCATGATGGAGTCCGTCGGCCACCCCGTCGTCGACCTCGTGCGCCGCCAGTTCGGCCCGCTGCACCTCGGCACACTGCGCGTGGGCGCCGTGCGCGACCTGACCAAGGTCGAACTCGGGCAGCTGCTCACCGTGTCGCGGGCCGAAACCAAGATCTAGGCCCAGGTCAGGAGTTCCAGTGGTTGAATCTCGCCTGATCGGGCCCGTGCGCGTCGTGGGCACCGGCCTGCTCGGCACCAGCATCGGCCTGGGCCTCCGCGCGCGCGGCATCGACGTCATCCTCGCCGACGCGTCGCCGACCAACCTCAGCATCGCCGTCGACTACGGCGCCGGCCGCGCCGCCACTGCCGGCGACCTGCCGCAGCTGATCGTGGTGTGCGTGCCGCCCGACGTGACGGCCGAGATCGTCGCGCGCGAGCTATCCGCCCACCCGCAGGCGATCGTGACGGATGTCGCGAGCGTCAAGCTCGCCCCGCTGCAGGAGCTGCGCGCGCTGGGGGCGGACGTGTCCCGCTACATCGGCGGTCACCCGATGGCCGGCCGCGAACGCGGGGGACCCCTCGCCGGCCGCGCCGACCTCTTCGTCGGCCGCCCCTGGGTGGTGGCCGCGCACGACGCGATCAGCTACCAGCAGGCCACCGCGATCGACGACCTGATCCTCGACCTCGGTGCGATCCTGGTCGAGATGAGCCCCGAGGAGCACGACAGTGCGGTGGCGCTCATCTCCCATGTGCCGCAGGTCGTCTCCACGATCATGGCGCGCCGGTTGACGGATGCCGCCGGCTCGGCCCTGAACCTCGCCGGCCAGGGTCTGCGCGACGTGACCCGCGTCGCGGCCAGCGACCCCGAGCTGTGGGTGCAGATCCTCGGCGCGAACGCCGAACCCGTGCGGGACATCCTGCTTGCCTACCGCAACGACCTCGACCGCTTCATCGACGCCTTGGAAGCCCCCGCCGCACCGGGCGCGCGCCGCAAGGTGGCCGAGGAACTCGCCGGCGGCAACGCCGGGGTGGCCCGCCTGCCCGGCAAGCACGGCCAGGACCGCCGCTTCGTGTCGCTCAGCGTGATGGTCGACGACACCCCCGGGCAGCTTGCCCGACTCCTCAACGAGGTCGGCGAGGTCGGGGTCAACCTCGAAGACCTCCGCCTCGAGCACTCACCGGGCGCCCAACTGGGCCTGGCCGAAATTTCTGTACTCCCTGAGGCCGTTGGTCGCCTCACCGAAGAGCTGGCCGCCCGCGGCTGGCGGATTGCTGGTTAATCATGGGTCGTCACTCAAGCCCCCACATCGTCGCCATCGACGGGCCGGCCGGCAGCGGCAAGTCCAGCGTCAGCCGCGCCGCCGCCAGGCGCATCGGCTTCGACTACCTCGATACGGGCGCCGCGTACCGGGCCTTCGCCTGGTTCGTCAGCGACCGGGGCATCGACCCGGAGCACACCGACGCCGTCGTGGCCGCCCTGGGCGACTTCGACTACTCCATCGGCATCGCCCCCGACGAGCACGTCGTTCGGGTCGGCCGGGCGGATGTCACCGACGCGATCCGCGACCCCGCCGTCTCCGCCATCGTCAGCTCCGTGGCCCGCATCCCGGAGGTGCGCACGCACCTGACGGAGCTGTTTCGCGCCATCGCGGCAAGCTCCAAGCGCACCGGAATCGTGATCGAGGGCCGGGACATCACCACCGTGGTCGCCCCCACCGCCGAGATCCGCATACTGCTCACGGCTTCCGAGGAGGCTAGAATGACTAGGCGCTCTGCGGAAATATCGACCCAATCGACTGAAACCGTGGCGGAGCAGCTGCGATCGAGGGATCGCGCTGACTCACAGGTTGTCGAATTCATGAGCGCCGCAGACGGTGTGACCACCGTCGACTCCACCCATCTCGACTTCGAACAGACCATTGACGCGGTCCTCGACGTCATCAATACCTACCGCGAGGCCATCGCATGACCAACAACAACGACTTCGACGACACGATCCCCGACCCCGACACCGAACTGGTGACGCGCCTGGACGATCTCGACGACGACCTGGTGACGCAGCGCGCCGCCGCCCTCCGCTCCGGATTGAACGAGTACGACCTCGCGGACGAGGACTTCGATGTTCTTGACACGGTGACGGAAGACCCCGACGCCATCCAATACCTGCCGGCCCTGCCGGTCATCGCCATCGTCGGCCGCCCGAACGTGGGCAAGTCCGCGCTCGTGAACCGCATCCTCGGCCGCCGTGAGGCCGTCGTGGAGGACACCCCCGGGGTGACCCGCGACCGCGTCACCTACAAGGGTGAATGGCACGAACGCCGCTTCAGCCTCGTCGACACCGGCGGCTGGGAGCCCGACGCCAAGGGCATCGACGCATCCGTCGCCGCGCAGGCCGAGCTGGCCATCGAACTTTGCGACGTCGTCATGTTCGTCGTCGACGCCAACGTGGGACCGACCTCCACCGACGAGGCCGTCGTGCGCCTGCTGCGCAAGGCCGGCAAGCCCGTCTTCCTCGTCGCCAACAAGGTCGACGACATCCGCCAGGAGCCGGAGGCCGCGAGCCTCTGGGCGCTCGGCCTCGGCCAGCCCTGGCCTGTCTCGGCCCTGCACGGCCGCGGCGTCGCCGACCTGCTCGACGCGATCCTCGAGGAACTCCCCGAGATCTCCGCCGTCGCCAAGCAGGAAGTCGGCGGACCGCGCCGCGTCGCGATCCTCGGCCGACCGAACGTGGGCAAGTCGAGCCTTCTGAACAAGGTCGTCGGCGAGGAGCGCGTTGTCGTCAACGAGCTCGCCGGCACCACGCGCGACCCCGTCGACGAGCAGGTTGAGCTCGGCGGCAGGGTGTGGCGCTTTGTCGACACGGCCGGCATCCGTCGTCGCGTGCACCTCTCGCAGGGCGCCGACTTCTACGCCTCACTGCGCACCAGCGCCGCCCTCGAAAAGGCCGAGGTGGCCGTGGTCCTGATCGACGTGACCGAGGTGATCAGCGAGCAGGACGTGCGCGTGATCGACCTGGTGCTCGAATCCGGTCGCGCCCTCGTGCTGGCCTTCAACAAGTGGGACCAGATCGATGACGACCGTCGTCGCTACCTGGAACGTGAGATCGAGCAGGACCTGGCGCACGTTTCCTGGGCGCCGCGGGTGAACATCTCGGCCAAAACCGGCCGCCACATGGAGAAGCTCGTTCCGGCCCTCGAGACCGCTCTCGAAGCCTGGGACACCCGCATCGCCACCGGCAAGTTCAACGCGTTCCTCGCCGAGCTGGCCGCGTCGCACCCGCACCCCGTGCGCAGCGGCAAGCAGCCCCGCATCCTGTTCGGCACCCAGGCGTCGAGCCGCCCGCCGACCTTCGTCATTTTCACCACCGGGTTCCTCGACCCGGGCTACCGTCGCTACATCCAGCGTCGCCTGCGCGAGGTTTACGGCTTCGAGGGAAGCCCGATCAACATCAGCATGCGCGTGCGCGAGAAGCGCAAGCGCTAGCCGCTCCGCGCGTCACAAGGCCCCGTCCGGGAGATGTCTCATCTCCCGGACGGGGCCTTTTCGGTCGTCTGAGCCACCAGCTCCATCACGACCCGGCCTTTCCGCACCCGCGCCGCGGGCCTGGGCGACAGCCGCGCACAGCCGCGCCGCCGCAACTCCGCGCCGCCGATTCCGACCCGCACCACGAAGCACGTGACCGGCCACACGGATGCGTCGTCAGGCTTCTGCCGGCTGCCCACGGTGACCACCTTCGCCCGTTGCAGCCGCGAATACGCCGGCTTCGGCTCAACCGCGCACCAACCGACCGGCTCTCCGTCGAGAAACGCGATGACGCCCGGCCCGGGCGCGCTGGCCTGCACCTGCTCCCGCAGCATCCCGGCGCATGCTTGCGCTGTGGCCTTCTGGAACTCCCGGTTCGGTAGCTTGAAGTACTGGCACCAGCATCGTGCCTAGTCGCCGCGGGCGGCGAACACCTGGCTCACGTCTTCCCGCAACACGGATGCGGCGGCTTCGACCCTGGTCTCGCTGTCTGTTGGCATTCACTCACGCTCCGCCCGCGCCGTCGCTGTGCCACTGCGTCGGTCGCCCGTGCTCGGTTCAGCACCGCGACTTTCCCTCCGCGGCCGCAGACGGTGCGCGAGTGGTTCCCAGACGCGGTACAATATTCAAGTTGTCTCCCGCTGATTCTGTTCGTTGGAATCGTCGCAAGAGCGGCGGGCTGTGGCGCAGCTTGGTAGCGCACTTGACTGGGGGTCAAGGGGTCGCAGGTTCAAATCCTGTCAGCCCGACCAAAGGGCCGTTTGCGAAACTGTTCACGAAACGGTCCGGTCGGAACCAAAAGAAATCGCTCCTGAGGCTTCTCAGGAGCGATTTCTGGTTTAAGTGGATCTTGCGGCTGTTCGTGGCAGTGAATTCTTCTGCAGCTAAGTAAGTCAGGCAGTTTTGACCGTTTTTACGCGCGCCGGATTGTCTCGAATGCTGGGGGTTTTGCCCTCTCGGGCGGTAGTGGGTCCTAGGTCGGACGATTAGGTCCTGAGCGGTGGTCCGCCGGTCTCGTCGGACGCAATCTGTTTGACCTTGTCCGGGCGCGTTACCCCGGCCGGGTAGGTGTCCGTGTAGGCATTGTGCCACAGGCGGTCTCTGGCCCGGATGGTGGCGATGGCAGGTTCGCCTTGGGCGTTCTGCTTCGCTTCGGCTCTGATCTTGTCGCTCATGAATGCTGCGATCTTGCGCAGGTTGTAGTTCGTCAGCAGCATGGTGACGATGATCTGTGCCGCACCGAATCCGCGGACGCGGCGTCGATTGGCGGATTGGATGTCTTCGGTTCCGCCACTTTTCACTTGGTTGTTGAGCGATTCGATGGAGTTGCGGGCGTGTGTGTGGAATTCGTCCCATTCTTTGGTGCCGTACTCGAACGCCTGGGCGTCGCGTCGGTTCCTGGCTGTGTCGAAGGAGACTGAGTGCTTCTGGCAGATCGAGTCGGGCACGTCGGGGAGGTTCTCGCCGTCGACGGCCGGGCGGACCTTGTCAGCGACGGTTTTCAGCAGCTCGCGCAACGGGCACGTGACGGTCGGGCTCGGGCCCAGGGCGGGGCAGCGCAGGACGGCGCGGCCCTTCGCGTCGGGCCTCTCTTTCTGGTGGAGCTGGAATGCCTTTCTGCTCTTGATTCGTGCGCGGTAGGTCTCGGTATCGATGACCGCGCCCAGAAGTTCCTTCGTTGCATTCTGCAACGGTGCGGGGGTTGCGGGGCAGTATGTTCCACCCTCTATGTAGAGGGCTCCGTGGTCTCCGCCTCGGGCTCCGAGCCGGTCGACTCGGTAGTCCGTCGAAGGGGTGAAGCCCGCATTGATTGCGGGGTTGTGAAGTCGCTCGACGAGCGCATTGGCGAAATACTGCTTATCTGCATCGGCGACTCCGGGTTCCAACCCGGTGGCCTTCGCTGCCTGCATTAGGGAAACGGCTTCCTCGGATACGCCCACGTTGGGCATACTCAGGGTCGCAGCGATGGCCAGTGCAGGGAAGCGTTTCTTCCCTGGATGACTGGCGTCCACGCGGACGGCAATGTTCGCTTCCCATCCCCAGGCATAGTTTGTGGACGGTTTCTTTCCATCAGGGGCGGTGAGGTCCGCCTTACCCCTCAGAGCATCGGTGCGGTCGCCGCTCTTGACGTGCCATCCGGCGAACGCGTCCACGGGGCCTCGCGTGAGGGTGCCAGTACCCTCGACTAGCGCTTCCTCTGCAATTCGCTTGCGCAGGTTCTTGCGCGAGTACCCCTTCTTCGTCGGAGTGCCAATGAAGGTCTGGTCCAGGGAGATGTCTATCTTGTTCGAGGCGCGTTTGATGGGGCGGGACTGTTCGTTGAACGTCATCACCAGGAACAGTTTCGTGAATTCGTCGAGTCGGGCCTTCTTCTTGTCGGCGAGCTGGGCATCGTGCGACAGGAGGATCTGTTGAATCTCCGTATGAGTCTTTGCCCGGCGGCGTTCCTGCGGATAGGGGTCCGTCAGGTCGTTAATTCGCTGGAAGGCACGGGCGGTGTTGGCGTACCAACGATCGTGGACGGAATGATGCCCGATGAAGTCGGTCGAATACGATTCGACCCCGAGGAGTTCTCGGGAGGTATCACTGAGTCGCTTCATCAACAGGTCACGCAGGCAGGTGAGCAGTATCGCCGTGCCTTCCTTGGCGAGTAGCAGCATGCCCGTGAGAATCGCCAGATCGGAAATGAGTGCAGGGCGCCCACCAATGCTCAGTGGTGGTGAGTCTTCGGCTCGCCATTGGTTCAATCGCTCCAGGACTCCCGTCTTGAGGACGCGGCCTGCCATTAAGGCCACGAGCTCGTGATCGATGAGTTCGGGGACACGGCCACGTCCCATGACCTCGGCCTTTGTCATCCCCCCGAGGTCGGGGTCATGCCCCGTGAGGTCATAGTCGATGTCGCCGGCGCTCATCGGGCGACCTCTTCGCCGATAATCAGGCCGACGTAGTCCGCGACCTTGAAGCGGCGCGCGTGCAGGAGGTGGTCGTGGAGGCTGGTGCTCGTGCTGAAACCGGCAATGGCCATGAGTATCGACAGGGGGAGGCCGTTGTCGATTTGGGTGACGACCCAGGTTGAACGAAGCCGCGACACCGTGGCCCGAACCTTGCAGGGATGGTCGGTCAGGAACGTTTGGATGGCGCGGGGCCGGTATTCTTCGAGGCGGTAGGCGCGGAAGATGTATTCGTCGGGATCCGTGCGCCCGGCCAGGCTGCGCAACAGCGTGCGGCTCCACGGGTTCCGAACCGGAACCTGGCGCGCGTGCCTGCCGGGGATGTTCACGAAGACTCGGCCGTCGATAACATCGACGTCGCCAATACGCATGTCGATGATCTCGTCCGTGCGCAGCCCCGCACCGCCGGCGAGTCCGAGGAGCGCCTGCGCGTTTCGTCGTTTCAACGCTGTGGTGAGGCTCGCCGCCCAGGTGTGCATGGACGCGACCTCAGCGCTGGTGAACGGGCGGCGGCTGGGATTGCGATGCAGTGAAGGAAGACGTGTGACGTCGGTGTCGGCCAGGGTTTCGGCAATGGTTCCGAGCTGGCGCACGAGACCCCACCGGTGGGCTTTGGAATGCTTGGGAAGACGTTCCTGCAGATACCGGTAGATGAGGTTCTGCGTGTACACGCGCTCGACGGTGAGCGTGGTACCCGTTGAGGTCCACACCCAGGCGTTGAACCGGGCGGACATCGTCATCAGCCGCCGGACCGTCTCGAAGGTGCGGGGTTGCATCCGGATGGCGTTCACGATCGTGAACTCCCGCACCGCGTCCCACTGCAAGGCCGAGAGTTGCGGCCGGTAGCGGATGATGACGTGCCACACGTGGTCGGGAAGTTCTGGGTCCAGGGCGCGGAGGTGGGCGTAGGCCTGGGAGTCGGTGAGGAATTTGTCGTTGAGTCGGTTTTTTGTAGTCACCCAGAGTGTGTGTGCGGCGGATTTTCGGGGCCAGCAGCGGATTTCTCTGAATCGCACCATTCTCGATCACCGCAGCGCAACCAAAGCCCTGATCAGAGCTTTTTAGTGAGTGATTCGCGAAAAGGTGGGATTACCCTCGTTCTGGGGGTAAATATGGCTAGTTTGTCGAGGGCTGCCAGGTTTTTCAGCCCTGAGATCCGCAGTAGTTCCTGGGGTGGCGTGCCGCCGCGAAGGTGGTCGAGCAGCCAGGTGGCGCGCATGCGACTGGGGCGCACATCCAGGTCGGTGCGGGCTCGAAGTAGGAAGTCCGTGACCTGGCCGGAGGTCGCGCTGAGTCGACCGGGGCGGAAAAGCCAATCGTTGGGTTGGAGGTCCTCGAGGATCCGGCGGAGAGGGCGTTCCCAGTCGGGACGAAGGGGGACGACCCGGGGTCGGCTCTCCCACACGATCACCTGAATGCCACCGGTCCTGATGTCGAGGTCCTGGACGCGAACACCGAGGAGCTCCCGCGAGGCCAGGCCGGCCCCGAGGCCGAGGGCGAGGAGGGCAATCGCGTCTCGGCGCCGATGTTCGGTTCCCTGCGATGTAGCCCAGCTGTTGAGCACCGCGACCTCTGGGGCCGAATAGGGTTTCGTGGGTGCCGACCGGGAGATCGGCCGGTGACTGCGGTTGAGATCGGCGGGGTTCAGGTTTTCGATCATCAGCCAGAGCGTTGCCCGGTGAGTGGCTCTGCTGCCTTTGGTGTATCTCGTCATTGCCAGATGGATGAATTCTTCGACGGTGGCCCGGCGGAAAATGCGTTTCCGTTCAAGTGGCGTGCCGCGGCTCTGCCAACACCACAAGACGAACCCGACGGCAGCGGGGTAGAGCGAGCGCTCCTCGCGACCCGTTGCTGCTGCGGTGTCGGTCACGGCGGAGGTGATGAACTCGCCAATGACGTCCCAGTAGGGCAGCGCGTTGATGGGCCGGTAGTCGTAGGGCGGCTTCTTGTAGTCGGTCATCGCCGGATCAACGTCTTCGGCACGGACTCAATGCGGACAACGGGGGTGGATTCGCGGGTCGTCAACCACACGCCCGGCACATTCAAGTTGATCAGCAACACCATGGGCCGACCGATGTGACACTGGACAACCTCGAGTAAATCGATGTCGTCGCCGTCCTGGCGCAGGCGAAGGGGCGATTGAACCCCGGGACTGGTCACACGTCGAAGTAGCCGTCGGTCGAGGTCGAGCCAGTAGCGAGTGGCGGAGGCCGTCGTTACGACGTAACAGCCGGTTGCGTCATCCGTCAAAGTATCCACGCTGTGCTCCTTCCGGGCCCGACTAGCCCATTTCGCCGATCACTCCGCGGGTGCGGGTGCGATGCTCTGGATCGTGGTGGACAGCTGCCAGTAGTTCTCGACGAAGGCCGACTCGTCATCCTCGGGATTCATCAACCAGTAGCCCCGTGCGCCGACCCCGCAGCGCACGATCTCACGGAGCGGCCGCGTCCGATCGTTCACGGTTCGACTGGCACCTTCGCCGGGGACTCGGGTGACCGTCATCGCGTCCAGATCGAATCGATACATGGAACTCAGCGTCGTCACAATCCAGCGGCCGCCCTCGGCACCTGTCAGCTCCTCCGTCCGTTCGCTGGCCATCACTCGGGGCGATCTGCCGGCTGAGCGGGCACAGGTTCAATGCGCACGACGGTGCTGGAACGTTGCCAGTAGTACTCAACGGTCTCAATGTCGGGGCCTTCGGGGTTTAGGAGCCAGTAGCCGAGCTTTCCAACCCTGCACTCCACGATCTCCCTCAGCGGGCGAGTGTGCCCATTATCCGTGGGGGCGGACGAGGGATCAGGAAACCGAAACCTGTCGATGGTCATGGCGTCCAGGTCGATCCGATAGGTCGAGTCCTCAGTCGTGATGAGCCAGCATCCGCCTTCGATACCCCACAGGAAATCCGGTCCACTCGCCCCGCAGTCGCCTGCAGCGCCTTCAGCCATGTCAACCATGCCGCACCCCGTTTCTCTCGGACCGGGTGTCCACCTGTCGGACCACTTCGGTCTGCTGAAGGTCAACGCTACGAAAGCTGCCGACTTCAATCAGCCGACTCAGCGACAAACCCGACCAGCCCCGTGGTGAAAGGTAGGACACACGGGAGTCTTCAGCGGCTTCAGCAATAGGCTGCGAGGCAAATAGCCACGTGGAGGTGGACCATGGCCGGAGCAGAGCGTCCCGGGGAACCGGACACCTCGGGGGTTTCCGAGCCCGGTGTGTGGCGGCTCAGGCGTGCCATGGCGGCGAGCCCGGATGTGGTTTCGCCGCAGCTCGCGCGCAGCCTGCAGGCGACAGAGAACATGTGGCGCAGTATCGCCGCAGAGTTTGGGTTGCTGACCAGCGGGCAAGTCGCCGAACGTTTGGGAGCCAGCCCGTCAAACCGGACGCTGGCGGCCAGACGGCGCGCTGCGCATCAGATCGCCGGCGTCGTCCGTCGGAACGCCGTCGTGTATCCGGGTTTCCAACTCGATCGGACCCACGGAACGATCATCCCGATGATGGCGCGGCTCATCGAACTGGCGGCGGCAAATGGTTGGTCCGAAGAGAATTTGCTGCTTTGGCTGTGCTCTCCGACGACGGCATTTGACGCGGAGGACCGTCCCGTCGATCATCTCGAGCAACCGGATGCAGTGTTGCGTGCGGCCAAGAATCAGTTCGAGGCCCGGTGGTGACGGTGTTGAGGCTGCCCGTGCAAACCACGGGCTTTCGGCGACCCCATACAAGAAGTCGTCCTGAGCATCCTCAGGAGCGACTTCTTGGATTCGGCTACGTCGTAGGCGCAGCACCTTCCTCACGGGTGCACCGGGCTGCCCGCTGACGGTTTCCGCGACGCGCGTTCGTGGTTGTTTCTAACACCACTGTGTTCGAGGCCTGATCCTGGATTTCAACGCGTAAGTACGCGGCGATTGTGCGCAGGTTGTAGTTGGTGAGCAAGATCGTCACGAAGACTTGGGCAGCAGCGAACCCGCGCACAGTCCGGCGGGAGGCGTCGTCGAGACTCTCGAAAACAGGGTTTTTGACACCGGCGTTCAGGCTTTCAACGGAGTTCCGTGAGTGAGTATGAAATTCCTGCCACTCCGGGCTCCCATACGTGAAGGCCTGACGCTCACGCAGACCGTCGTATTTGTCAAAGGTCACGGACTTCTGGGTGCAGATCTTGTCGGGAAAGTTCGGAAGGTCGTCCTCGTCGACGCGAGGGCGGTTCGAGCGGACGTTGCCTCCTGGAATGTCGCGCAGTGGGCAAGTGACGGCCGGGCTGGCCCCGACGGCGGGGCACATCATGCGGACCCGGCCCTGGTCATCGGCCTTGCCCTTGGGACGAAGCTCGAAGCGAACGCGTTCCTGAATGCGACGTTGAAATGTCTCTGCGTCGATGGTGCCGTTGACGTGATCCCTGGACGCGTCTTGGAGTCTCGTGGGCATGCTGGGGCAGTAGGCCTTGCCTTCGATGAAGGTTGATCCGAACTGGCCGCCTTGCACTCCGAGTCGCTCGACGCGGTAATCGGTCGACGGTGTGAACCCGAGGTTGAACGTGGGTTCGTGGAGGCGTTCGACAGGAGAGTTGGCGAAGTAGGCTTTGTCGGCATCCGTGATGCCGGGTGCGAGGCCGGTGCTGAGGGCAGAACGCATCAGCGAAACGGCTTCTTCGGCCACCCCGATGTTGGGCATGCTTAGGGTTGCACTGATCGCCAGCTTGGGGAATCGGAATTCCCCGGGGGATTCCGAGTCGACGCGCACGGCGATGTTGGCAGCCCAGCCCCAGCGGAAGTCGCTCCTGCCGTTGTGAGCCCTGCCCAACCACCATCCGGCGAACACGTCGACAGGTGCTGGCTGACGGAGCAGAGGATCGGTGCCAATTTCGTCCGCAACCTTCTGGGCCAGGGTCTTTTTTGAGAACCCGCCGGTGGTGGGCGACGCGATGAATGTCTGCTCGATGGCGAGGTCGATGCGGCTGGTGGCATGACGGAGGTGCCGCGGCTGCTGCATGAATGTCATGTGCAGGAACCCCTCCGTGAATTCGTCCAGACGGGCTTTCATCTTCTTCTCGCGGTCGGAGTCGTGCGCATCCAGAACGGCCTGGACCTCCGTGTAGGTGGACGAAGTGTTCCGTTCCTGCGGGAAGGGATCCATCAGGCTAAGCATGCGGTGGAAGGCACGGTGAGTGCGGCCCATCCAGCGCTTCACCTCGCGAGCATGACCTGCGAAACCAGGTGCGGCGTCCGGGAGGCACAGAAGCGTGCGGGACTCGGCGGGCAGCCGGTGTTGAAAGACCTGTGCGAGGGAGCTGATCTGGAGCGGACCGTGTTCGCTGGCGAGCAGGAGAAACCCAACCAGGATGGCGTGGGCAGAGATGAGGGCGGGCCGTGCGCGGGCACCGGTGACGTGAGCATCTTCGCTTCGCCACGCATCCAGCATGTCAAGGATGCCGGTCTGGAGAACCCGGGAGTGGGCCAGTGCGACCTGCTGCGTAGTGAAGACATGGAGTGTGCGACCACCGGAGTGGATTTCGGATGCGCTCATGCCGTCACAATCGGTGGTGTCCGGTGTGGTGGAGTCAGCAGTCATGGTATCCCGCAGCTTGGCGAGGCTGTTGGTGTCGGAGTTGAGGTTGTCGGTGAATCGGTTGTTTGTCATAAAACATATGTGTGCGGCGGATTTCGGGCCCTGAGAAGAATTCGGCCATATTCGTCATCGTCCATCCCCCTGCCTGAAGGTAATGCCCGATCAATTGCGAAAAAAGAATTTCAAAAGAAATTCTGAGATTGTCGGATCCGTCGATATTGGAACGCTTCGCACCACAACCGTAGGAAGAATTCGCGGATCAATCCGCCGATTCTTGGACGAAGTTCCATGAGTCCGCGACCGACCGCGCATCTTCGGGCTGCCCCGCGCATGACCTCGTCAAGGCCGCCACCCCGGCGGCCACGACGGGCTACCCATGAACGGCACGAACCCCCAAGAAAAACTGTTCGCCAAAGCCGAGGAACTCTGGCTGAAAGATCCAGATCCGGACCCACGCTCGGCCCGCTACGCGGAAGCCGATAAGAACAGTGCACACCGCGACGCTTCCCGATCGACCGCAGCCAAACGCCCAGCCAACTGGGTCTCTGCCCTCTATGGCTACGAAGGCTACTGGCGCGAAAACGGGCGAATCCCGCGCGAACGGACCCGAAACCTTGCCACCCTCCCCGCGGAAGAACGGCGCCGGGGCGAGTGGGCCCGATACCAGCGCCGCTTCGAAGACAAACTCTGCCGATACCAGATCCTTCGGCTCGACCTCTCACCGGCATTCGAGTGGGATCCCCACGACCACGCCTGGCAGGAAAACTTCGACGACTGCGTCCAGCACGTCGACCTAACAGGAAAACTGCCCTACCTCAACGGTGCGGATAGGCGGGAGTTCGCGCTGGCCCGATGGTTGGGCCGGCAACTCCGACACTTGCAGATGGGAACACAGTCCGAGAGCCGGGCCGCACAGCTCGCTGTGCTCATGGCCCTGCAGAACACGGGATCTGGACTCCGCCACTCCCGCTGAGAACGGGATCCCCGAAAGCCCGACTCGTCGACAACGGATGCCCGGCGTGCACCCCAAAGGGAACACCGCACCGTAATTTGGTGACATGGCTGTTCACGAACCGGAGTCCCGATGCGGGTGTCTCGCGCTCGGTGATCGCCGAGCGCGGGACAAGACGGCGAGGGCGCGGTGATCACAGCGACCGGGCCGGGCGGACTGTCCGCCGCCAGTCGCATCGGATTCCTCGGCGACACCCACGGCGACATGCAACACGTGCTGACCGTGGCACGAACGATGTCAGCCCGAGGCATCGAACTCTTGGTGGTCCTTGATGATTTCGGGTTTCTATGGCCGGGGCACAACTGGGGTATCGACATTGACAAGCTGAGCCGGCGACTGAAGGCGACGCACCAGACGCTCGCGTTCGTTGACGGCAATCACGAGGACTTCGACCTCCTCTACAAGTTCCCGGTCGCCGATGACGGGCTGCGTTGGATCCGACCGAACATCGCCCATATCCCGCGTGGCTACAGGACCACCCTTGCCAGCGGCGCCACCCTTGCTGCCCTCGGCGGCGCCAACTCGGTCGATATCGGCCACCGAGTCTTGGGGCGTTCTGTCTGGGCGGAAGAATCTATCACCGAGGCTGACCTGGACGCGCTGGGCCACGGCCATGCCGACGTGCTCATCGGACACGACGCACCTTTGGGCCTCCCGACCCTGGACGCGTGGCTGGCGGCAACAGACCACGGGTGGCCGCCAGCCGGCCTCAGGTACTCCGCCGAAGGACGAGCTATGTTTCACCGCGGGTTCCTGCAGGTGCAGCCCCGGATCTACCTCGGTGGCCACTACCACCGGCATATCGACGAACTGGTCACCCACAGCCCCGGCGACCGGGAATTCCAGACACGTGTCGTGATCCTGGACCAAGGCGGTTCAGCGGTTTCGACCACCCAAGCCATCCTCGATGTGGACACTCTCGAACTGGAATACATCTCGCGAGAGTTGCAGGTAGGACACCAAGAATGACTGCGAACCCGCGCCTTCGGATCAACCCGGCTTAGCAACCGCTCGCACAGTTCGTGGCCGTGCTGGTTGCGCATTACCGCGATCTCGACTCATCCACTCGGGCCACGTGGCCGCCGTGGTCGAGGGCGTCGGGGTCATCACTCTTCGAGGCCAACTACTACACTGAAAAGATCGGCCCGATAACGGACGAAGCCGCCAACACAGCGGCGGCATGAAACCCGGACGGTTCACTTTGATGGCGAGTTGGCGTGCACCGGCCCCGTGCGCAACAGTTGCCGGATGAATTCCCTGACCCGCGCCCCGGCGATCATCTGCGACGTCGACGGAACGCTGTGCGACGTTCGCAGGATTCGCCACTTTGTCGAGCGACCCGCCGGGGCTGAGCGATTCCGCGCTAATTTCGCGCAATTCCACTCAGCCTCGGAGGCCTGTCCGACGTTCCCGCAGGTGACCCAGCTAATCGGTACGCTCGCGCTTGACGGGTACGCGATTGTGGTCGTGACGGCGAGGGAAGCACGGTGGGCCGAGCTGACTGAGCGATGGCTTGATAAGCACGGCGTCCGACGAGTTGAACTGATTACACGCCGCGACCTCGACTACAGGCCTGATGCCGTGGTGAAAGCTGAAATCTGCGGGGAGGTCCAGAGTCGCTACGAGACCCGGCTCGCTGTTGACGACCGAGACGACATTCTGGCCGTGTGGGCAGGGGCCTCTATTCCCACCTTGAGGGTCGACGCGGCGGGCTCGCTTTCCGCGGTCATGTGGCCGGCCGACACCAGGGATGACCGCATCGATTCCATTGTCGAAGGAATTCGTGGAACCGAAAGCCCATTCGCTTGACCAAGTCGGTTCAAGTCGGCGCGTTCCGCGTACCGCTTGGGACGCCCCGCATAGCATGAGGACGTGATGTCAGCCAGATGGGAACCTAAGTGTCGTTAGCAGCGCAGCAACCCGCGGTGGCGACGCGATCTTGGTCCCACGTTGGCCTTCCGCCGTTTCTCCGATGGGCGGGTGGGAAACGCTGGCTAGTTTCATATGTTGAAGAGCTGACCTCAGAGGTGCAGATTCGTAACTATCACGAGCCGTTTGCCGGTGGCGCCGCAGTTTTCTTCGGAACCGACTTCGGTAGCCGTTCATATCTTTCCGACCTGAACGCCGATCTCATCGAGACCTACTCAGCAGTTCAGGAGGCTCCAGACGATGTCTGGCAGCGGCTACGCCGATACCGCAACACGGAGGAGGACTACTACGCAGCTCGTGCGGCCCGACCACGAACACCCGCTAACCGCGCTGCGCGATTCATTTTCCTCAACCACACCTCCTTCAATGGCCTCTATCGGGTCAACCTCCGGGGGGAATATAACGTCCCCTTCGGCTACAAGCCATCGGACAATCGGCCCGGCCTGGAGCAGCTCAAGGCAGCAAGCACCCGGCTGAAATCGGCGAAACTCATGGTCGGCGATTTTGCTGCTGCACTCCGCGAGGTTGGCGAGGGGGATCTCGTCTTTCTTGACCCGCCGTACACCGTCGCTCACAACAGCAACGGCTTCGTGAAGTACAACGACCGCCTGTTTCTGTTTGCAGACCAGCAGCGCCTAAGCGCCGTGATCGATCAGGTCCGCGAGCGAGGCGCATTTTACATAATGACCAATGCGGCCCACGCATCGATTGCCGAACTTTTCGAAAAGGGGGATCGACGAGTGGAGACGAGTCGAAAGAACAACGTCGGGGGTAGGTTGGCTGCCCGAGGCCGTGCGACCGAATACCTGTTCACGAACTTGCCAAGCGCATGATACTTCCACCGCCGGGCGAATTAATCCGCGACAACCTGATGCCGGGGAAAGGTGTGCTTGCTGAGACACGCAAGCGGTTGTCTCCCGACCAGTTCCAGACTGTTCCTCCGACCCGGATCTCCGAACTAGAGGGATTGGGCTGGGTGCTCGACAAGCGGAACAAGAGCACCGTACGAATGCGGAAGGCTAAGCCTCACGACGCCGCGTTTGAGGACCGCGTTTGGGCAACGTTTGCGAAACTCGGTTTCACTTCCCTAAACAAAAACCGTTTGTTCACCCTCAAGTACGGCGACGGCGACGGCGAACGCCAGCAGATTGACGTCTTCGCAGCCGATGACGACGTGATCCTCGTAGTCGAGTGCAAGTCAACGGTCGAAACGAGAACCGGTCAGTTTAAGAAGGAGATCGAAGCGATCCAAGGCCAGCGCGCTGGAATTCTCCGCACGATCAAGAACGAGTACGGGAAGCACAAGGTCAAGTTCATCCTGGCCACTAACAACTACGGCGTTACAAAGCCAACCACCGACCGGATCGCAGCCGCGGATATCATCCACATGAGCGACGACGTCATTGACTATTACCTTGCTTTGGCGGATCACCTTGGCGTGGCGGCTCGCTTCCAACTCCTTGGGAATCTCTTTTCAGGCCAGAAGATCCCCAACCTCGATCACGAGGTTGTGGCGATCGAGGCCTCTATGGGTGGCCACAAGTACTATTCCTTCTCGATCGAGCCAGATCGTTTACTCAAACTTGGCTATATCCTGCACCGCAGTAAAGCGAACTCGAGCCTGATGCCGACTTACCAGCGTCTCATCAAAAAGACGCGGCTCAAGAGCGTCGCCCAGTTCGTGGATTCAGGAGGCTACTTCCCAAACTCGCTGATCCTGAGCCTTGAAGGTGGTCCGCGCGGCCTGCAGTTCGACGCGTTCCCCAAGGTGAACGGACAAACGCGCGCCGGGCTCTTGCATCTGCCGCAGACCTTCCGGGCGGCCTATGTAATCGACGGGCAGCATCGCCTGTACGGCTACTCAGCCAGCACACGAGCGACGACTGATCTTATTCCCGTAGTTGCATTCGTGTCCCTGAGCCGGTCCGCCCAGATGCGGATGTTCATGGATGTCAACGAGAACCAACAGGCTGTGCCGAAGAACCTTCGGAATACCCTCAACGCTGACCTCCTCTACGCATCCGAAGATCTCCGTGAGCAGGCAAAGGCGCTCAAGTTGGTGCTGGCGCAGCGGCTTGGCGAGGACAAGGTTTCGCCGCTCTACGGCCGCGTTCAGGTCGGCGAAGACTCAAAGACTCCGCTTCGGTGCCTCACGATCGACGCTGTCGCAAGGGGCCTAGACAGGGGTGGATTCATCGGAACCTTCACCAAGACCGAAGTCAAAGAGATTGGCACTTTCTACCGAGGAACCAACGACGCGACCTGTGACGCGCTGTTTGAATATCTAGCGCTCGGTATCGGCCACGTTCGGGAACACCTAAACCTTCAACACAAGCTCGGTAGTGCCGACGGTGGGTTCGTGTTCATCAATAACGGCATCGAGTCGATAATCCGGATCCTTGGCGATATCGTCATCCATCTCGCCGCACAAGACGGCGATTACGACCCGAGGCAGCAGGACCCGCAGACGCTGTATGAAGATGCGGTCCCCTATATCGACTCGATGATCGAACATCTCTCAGGTCTTGAGCCAGCCGAAGGCCTCGAATATCGGCAGCTTTATGGCTCTGGTGCTGGGACAAAGTACTGGCGGCGCCTGCAGCAAGCGATCTCCGAGGCGAGGGCCGAATTCGATCCACCTGGTCTTGCCGAATATCTGCGCGATGAACAGAAGCAATTCAACGACGAGTCTCGCGACATGATCGACGAACTTGAGTCGTTTATGAAGCATGACGTCCGAAAGCGCCTACAGGACAAGTACAGCTCGGACTGGTTCAAGTTGGGCGTGCCTCGAAACCTTCGTGTCGAGGCCGGCAAGATGATGGTCGAGCGAAACGCAGATCGCTCGCAAGGAGAAGAGATCGACGAGTGGGACTGCCTGTACATCGTTAATTATCGCGACGTGATGATCCAGACTCAGGACCTCTGGCAAGAGTTGTTCGAGAAGCGCTACACGCCCCCTGGAGACGAGAATAAGGCCGGCGGCCGGAAGGCGCGAACAAGTTGGATCGCAACAGTTAGTGACTTGCGCAACGACGTTGCACACCAACGGACTGTGTCGGTGGACGACCACGACTTTCTGACCACGCTCCATACGTGGCTGGTTAAGGGACAAACCGACAACGATCTTTGACGCTCGGCTCGGGCGACTCCGCGGCGTGCACTTGGGTCAAGGCGAGCAGAAGATCCGAAGGCGGGCTCCGCATTGCGACATCACGCTCCAAGCACTTTGTAGGAGGGAAGTCCCGCTTCGACGGCCTGATGGTGCCTATACCGGTATCGGAAGCGAGCGTCGACCTTGAAAAATTTCTCATCGTTCCGATAAGGCGTTGTTGTGAGAAGTACCGTGGGCAATCCAAGGGAGGAACCTGCTAAAACATCGGGCGATCCGTTCGGGGTCTCCGCCCAGCTCGTCCCCGGTTGAAGCTCTCCACGACGAGAGAACACTCGCCTGGGACGTGAGGAACAAAGGCCGCTGGGGCAACGGGCCGACGGAGATCGGCCTGGCGGAGGACTGCAACTTCGCGTACGTCATGGGACTGGTGCGGCAAGCTCACGAATACCAGATGTCCGACGAGTAGTTGACCCACGACTCAAATTGAACGGCGAGATAAGCTCGAGAAAATCAAGGCGCGCCCAGTCAAGGGTGTCCTGTTCACTGGACCTCCAGGAACCAATAAGACACATCTTGCGAGAATCATCGTTCGTGAGTCGAAGGCTGAGTTCTATTTGGTTAGCGGCCCTTGAATCGTCAGCGGCTCAGGGAGGGAAGACGCGTCTTTAGGATTCAGGCGCCGCGTGCCGTCTCACGTCCTCTCCCCAATGCGATTCAAATCTAGTGTCCGATCGGGCAGTCCGGTTGGGCGACGTTCGGAGTATCTACACGGATATCCGAGTTCTACTCCGGGTACATCTCCCGGTCATCGACTCCAGCCACTTTCGATACACTTCGATTAATAGTCGTGAACTGGGGCCTTCTTGATCCAACGTATGTCGCTTCTCCAAATTGGTGATGTTCACTACCCGACCTTCATGGGTCAGTGGACGAGTGTAGATAACAAAGACAAAGGCACAACCGGAGGCATTCCTGGGCACTTCTCAAAGCCGATCGCGTCAATAATCGCCCGGGAGATCTCGAAGGAAGTGTCTAGCGGAGCGATAGCCGCGATCGTCATTTGCGGTGATTTGACTGATAGAGGCGACTTGGGAGGTTTTGACCAGGCGACGGAATACCTTGAAACGGCAATCGGTGTGGGCGAAACAATTCCGCCGGAAAGCGTGCACTTGCTTCCTGGCAATCACGACGTGGATCTCGCTGATGAAATGGCGTTCACGGACCTCACCTCGAAGCGATTTGACGTCCTGGAAAGTAGATTACTCCTTGAAAAAAGCGTCCTTTCTCTAACAAAGGACTTTAGAATTTCTACGCACGCCAGCGGGAACGCCCTCATCACGGTGGGCAGTCTCAATTCCACGAAGGCAAATGGCGCGCCTCGGTTGTTCCCTTCAATAACTGTTGACGATCCGGTAGCGGAATTGCTCCGCTCGGTAGATCCCCATGGCATCCTCACCGACTCCAAGTCCTTGGTTGCGAAAGTAACAGTCACAAGTCCCTCCATGAGTATTCAGGAAATCTTGGACATTCCTATGATCGATCCGAATGATCTTGACGAAATTGAGGATTCGAGTTCGTCGAATCAATCGGGGCTGATGGTCGTCGCGGCACATCACGGTTTTCTTCCGCAGGCCACCCCGCGTTTTGGCCCCTATACGGAAATGATCAATGGCGGACAGGTGCGACGGAGGTTGCTTGCTCTCAGCCGACCGGTTCTGTATCTCCACGGTCATATACACGAGGAATCGCTGGAGACGATTCGGGGGTCTGGATCCAACGCAGGCGTTGACGGCCCGCCGATTGTCGCCATTGCGGCACCCCTCCTCTCAGAGGGCTTCAACCGAATTGTTGTCGAATTCGGGGCACATGGCCGCGTACTCGGCCTCCTTCTCTATAGAATTCGCGTGGATCGGGGTACCGGTGGACTCGTAAGCTCCGTACCCATTCGAATTCCTCTTGCGGCACGAAAAACTATTCCCGTTCACTTGCGCGCATTTTTTTCTACATTGATGGAGTATCGCGCTTCCAGCGGTGGGGACCTCATCAGACTCGGAGCCGAGGCACGATTCTCCCTCAGCGCCGACGAGGTGGAGACGGCAACCGTGGAAGCGGCCTGGTCTGGCTTGATCGAATTGGACTCCGACCCAGCGGACTCTTTTGTCGAACAGGAGTACAGCTTCAGATGACTGAGCTTTCCGTATCCCCCTTCAAACTTATCCGTTGGGAAAATGAAGACTCTCGACATTTCTACTTCCTTGACACGTCGGACTATCAGAAAATCCGCGAAGCGCGAAAGCACTGTTTCGTAATAGGCCATCGCGGTACCGGTAAGACCTCACTGCTGAAAGCACTGAACTGGCGGGAGAGGGTTTCCAATCCCGCCCTTGACGGTTCGTCGGGACAAAGCGCTTTCGACGATGGCGTTGTGGGCTGCTACTTCGGGCTTCAATATCTGCAGATGGACGTGCTGAACGATTGGCTTCGAGATGCCAGTGTGAGCGTCACCCACGCGATCCTTTCCAGCTACCTACGAGGCCTGTGGATAGAGGAAGCATGCAAAGCGGTAACGGCACTACGGACCCGCGCTGGAATGGAATCTCTGAGCGAGGAGGTACGCGTCCTCGAGGAAATCGAGGAGGAGTTTGACCAGTGGCTTCCTGCCTCAATTCGATCTTCGCTCTCATCCCCGCGGGGGGTGTTGTCGCTCCGCAGGATTAGGGATGTCGCCGCTCGACTTACTGATGAAATTTACAGTCGAGCAACAGATATGTTCTCGTCTCCCGAAGAAGTGGCGGGGCTACTTAGGCTCGGCCGTCTGGTCGACTTTTCAAATCATGTTTTCGAGGCGCTTGCGCGTCTCCTTCCGACTCATCACGGTGCCCCGTGGGTATTCCAGATGTGCATAGATGAGGGCGAGTACCTTTCTGACGCAGGTCGTGGGACAGTCCGCACTATGGTCCGCGAATGTCGGAGTCCTCTATTGATGACGGTGGCATCACTTGACGACCTAGGCGTCGAGACAATAAACCCACAGGTCAGACTGACTGTTCATGACCGCTTGCTATTGGACCTCCGGCGGCGGTCGGTAAGACAGTTCATCGATCTCATCAATGGGATTATGAATGAGCGTCTTCGCTCAATCGATGACTCGGCACCAAAATTCGATGTCGCCGTGCTGTTGGGTTCCTTTACTCTGGACGAACTCCTCTTAGTCGCCCGCCCCGAGCGACCAGAATCCAGGCGTCAGATAGCGGTATGGACGGAAGAAGCTAAAGATTCCAGTGCCAGCCGCTCAGCGCCTATTCGAGCGTTCCTTTCCGCCGGTGGAGGAATTTCGGAAGTCGAAGATCCGCTCACGAGCGGCGACGAACTCGAAAGCTCGGGTGGCGATCGGGTCCAACGCCGTGCGTCGGAAAGCTCCGGTTACAGAAAAAAGTTTGTGGCAGGCTACTTGAAGCTGCTCGCGACCCTCGGAGTTCGCGAGCCGGTTTACGCAGGGACAAACATCGCACTTCGAATGATGGAGAATTCGTTGCGTGACGTCTTCATCTTTCTTGACAGTTGCTTCGAAATAGCTCAGCCACTCAGGGGGTCGCCGCTGCCGGAGAGAATCACAAAGTTTGTCGCTCGGAGCCCAGTCTCGGTTTCACATCAGAACAGCGCACTCAAGAGACTCTCAACGGAGAAGATGGCAGACCTCGACGGCCGCCTTGTGAACCTGACCTCAGTGTCGCGGGCCTTGGTGGAATTCCTTAGCCAGCTCTCGAGCAAGTTAGATATGGATCCCTCATCGAGACCTATATCGATCCCAGAGCGGACGCTCTTCTCATTGGAGATTCCTCAGGCTGCGGGTGATCTGGACCTTCGCAGGGAAGACACAGCACGAACGGTGGCTTTGCTGGAAGCAATCCACAACTGTTCGCGAGAAGGCTATTTGGTTGGCGGAATCGATCCAACTCACCCGAACCGACTTCAAGTGAGGGTGAATCGATCGTTGGCGAAGTTGCACGGATTCTCGTATCGTCAACCTCAGTACATGAGCCGCATCCGTTGGGAACACTTAGATCGAATTGCCATTACCGGCGGCGACCTAGATCTGGAAGCCCTGGCGTCCCGTGCTTACACGGAAATTGTCAGTTCCGGTGGCCGGCCAATAGGCAGCCAGCGCGCTAAGGCTGAGACCCACCTCGCAATTCCACTGTTTGACATGGAACAGGGCCTATTTTGAAGCTCAATGTGCGGAGTAGGACTTCTGAATCTTCTGCGATGGCTCGGGGCAAATATGACGTTGCAGTATTCGCTGGGAACTGGGATATTCGCTGCACCGCTTTGGTTGGATCAGACATTTCAATCGATACGTCTATCATTTGTTCACTCGCGCGGAGCTCACAAACAGAGGTCGCCTCCCAATATTCTGATCAGGTGAATGCGTTTGCGAACACGACTTCGGAAACTGTCACAGTTTTAGAAGTGGATCGAAAATCTCAATACGAAATTGTGCGAGCTGTTTCCAGAATTCTTCAATCTGTTGCCTCTCGCACCGGCAGGCCGATCAGAGTATTGATAGATCTGGCCGGCACTTCGCGGTTTACTGCTCTTGCGGTTATGGCCTGGGGCTTTAGATCAGGAATTGTGGCGGAGTTCGAATTTTCGTACGCACTAGCGACGGGGTATCAGGTCTCGCAGAAGTCCGAGGAATCTCCCTATCTTTTTAGGAGCGGTGACTGGCTCCCCACTCCGATTCCGGGGCTGGGACGCCCAGGGACGACTGGGACCCGCAATCGTCTTATTGTCTCGGCCGGATTCGAAGGTAAGAGAACAAGGCGACTCATTGAAATGCTCGAACCAGATGAGTTGGTTCTATTGCTGTCGAATTCACCTGACCAAGCAAACAACGAGACACTGGAGTCCGAGCTTCCCCCGTTGCGCACGTCAGTCATTTCGTCGAGGTTGACCGAGGTCGCCGTTTCAATCGACGACATAGACGAAATGATTCAGCAAATTCGAAATGCGTCTATCCTTATGGCTCACGAGGAAGATAGGTCTGTCTCGATCCTCCTCGCAGGTCCCAAAAGTGTCTCACTGGCAGCTGCTGTTGCCTCGATCAGCGGGGACACAATCAGAAACGTTTTCTACGTTCAGTCAGAGCGCCATGAACCGGTGGATGTTCTGGGGATTTCTCGCTACCTCCTCATCACCGTGAGTGTTCCATGGAGCAGATCAGTCCTTGCAGAGCATTAGTCCCAGGCCGCCCCTGCGTTGGATGGGCGGAAAATACCGTTTGCGACACGTCCTTTCCGAGCTTTCGTCGAGGATCAACTATGCGCGTTTGATAGATCCGTTTTTTGGAGGTGGATCGACAATATCGACGTTCGACAGAGCTACATTTATCGCGAGCGATGCGAATGCGGAACTAATGAACTTTCATTTGGCTTGTCGAGATAACCCGGCATATTTGATTAGCGCAATCCGGACATGGACAGACTCACGTGAGGACTTCTTACGCATTCGCTCTGAACTGCCGACGACGGATTTGGACATGGCCGTCCGATTTTTGTTCCTAAACCGCACCGCCTATGCAGGCATGTATCGCGTCAACCGTGCGGGCGTGTATAACGTTCCCTATGGTGGGGGTGGTCGATTTGTTCCCGATTCCCTGATGAAGTCGATTGAGTCGCATTCTCAGTTGCTCGCCAACGGGGAACTGTTTGTCGAGGATTTCGAGATTGCGCTGAACCGCGCAGAAGCGGACGACCTGGTGTTTCTAGATCCGCCCTACTCTGCAGCGGGACATGAAACATTTGATCGATACGGCGCTGATCCGTTTCGGTCGGCTAGTCGAGAGCGCCTTGCGACAGTGAGTAACACTCTGTCGACGTCCGGCGTTCCCATAATTGCGACACTTCCTGCAAGTGCAGACCTACTTGCAGGTTTCAGTGGGTGGCGACTACTCAGCGTTCAACACTCGCGGACGATGCCAAACGGAGAAGTCCTAATCGCCTCTGGGAGCGATCGTTGGGAACGGCTCGGACGACGAATTCCGGTCGCACAAAAGGCCATCTCTAAACTGCTGGCCGAGTCGGACGGACGCTAGCGAACAGCTTGTCGATGCTGGTTGGAAAGTAGTCCGTTGGTTCTCGCCCGGCACTGCTGGCCCTGTTTTGGGTCGGCGTTAACAAGTGGTCCAGATACGGGCGGGGAGCCGTGTGGCCCTCGGCTGAAATCGCGACCGCAACTAACGTGCGGTTCCTCCCATCGGGACCGGAGTGGGCTGCGGGTCCTGGGCGAACTGGGTCGTCGGCCGCCGACGAACCTGGAACACCGCGACCAGTAAGCGCAAGAACCGCTGCCGGCCGGCCACCACTGGCGGGTTTCGGCCCTGCTGACATAACCGCGCCTATCGGCCACAGGCAAGTCTGACCAGCGCCGAAAGGCCCTAACCGGGTGCACGCGTGGGGCGGGACGAGTGCCCATTGGTCAGCGGCGTTGATCCTGGGTTCCGGGAACGCCCATGACGCCGCAATTCGGGCAGACCACTCGCTTTGGGAACAGAGTGAACCCGGAGATCGTGAAGCCGATGGGCGCGTTGCATTGAACGCATGACGATTCGCCCGACCTGCTTTCTTCCACGCCTTCCGGATCCATTGCGCCGAACGCGGCGGCGATAACTTGCAGAGCGAGAACGCGATCGTCGTCGAGTTTCTCGGCAGCCCGCCCGATAGCTTCGGCCGAGAATATCTGTGTCACTGTGTAGTCCAGTGAGCTCTCAACGGCCCCTCGAATCTTGATCTCGTTGGTGGACTCTTGCATCCGCTTGTCGACAATGTGGTTGACGTGGCGGTTGATGCTGTCGCTGATCGAGGTCATTGTGTCGTTGCTCCTTTGTTGTAGGCGGGGCGAGGCCGGGGTTTCGGAGGCGTTCTGCGCAGTCGAAACGATCGGGTCGATGGTCGCGATCGGTCTAATCCGTCTGGTCGAGAGCCCCGGGGGTGATGCCCGGCTCGAGACCGTTGTCCCTCAGATACTTCAGCGCGCGCTCGATGGTCTGGATCTTCCGCTTCAGTTCTTTGAGTCCCAGTGACGATTCGTCCGAGAACTCATCGAGCCGCTCATATTCACGCCTGACCTCAATCTCGGTTTCGGCCAGGACTCTCCAGGCAGCCGGATCCTGCTCGAGGTCATGACATTTCCGCAGAACTGCCGCCGCCAGCTGGCGTTCAACAACCGCTTCGAGGGTTGCTGCGGTGGTTCCGGCGCTCGCCAGACCAAATGCGAGGCCGCTGCCACCCGCAGTGAGGAGGGTGCCAGCCGTCAGGAGGCCCCCCATCATCCCGCCCGGCCCGAAGGCCGCCAGCGCGCTGGTAATGGCTGCGGCTCCGGCAAGACCGGCGCCAGCCGCGAGCGCCAGGCCGCCGGTCGCCAGGACAATCAGCGCCGCGCTAGCGCCCAGTGCACCCCACTTCATCCAGTTCACTCCGCCGCTCAGTGCCTCTTGCGCACGTTTGGCGGCCGCGAAGACATCGGCGCCGTACTGGCTTCCCAATCCCATCTCGGCGGTGAGATCCTTCATGGCATCCTGCCACTTGTCTTTCGAGATCGTGATCTCAAACGGTCGGATGACGTTCTCTGCCGCGAGGATCGTCAACAGGACGACGGCCTCGTCCTTTGGGAGATGGCTGCACGGGAGCGGGTCGGGCACAGTCGCGTGCGGATCGGACAGGTCGAAGGCGAGGCGTGCAATCGCGGACGGCATTCCTCGGCGATGCCTGTCCTCGCTGTCGTTCCGTCGTCGGATGTCGTCGACGACGGCTGCTTGCACGTGTCGCAGCGCACCGGCGAAACGATCCCGTTGGTCACCCTCCAATCTCATCTTCAGGAGGTGGGCGTAACGCAGCGCCAGAAGGGCCATACGCTCTATGGCGTCCACGGGAATGTCGAGACCCTTGTCGATGCCCGCGAGCTCCTTCGACCTGGACCCGAACAGCGCGAAGCCAATGGCCGTCGCCACCGCCTCATTGGAGAGGTACTCCGCCGCGGCGTGGGCTTGGATCCCGACCTTCTTCGTGTCAATCCGAAAATCGACCATCCATGGGAAGACGGAGGACACACCGCGGTGGGCGGCCACGAGATCAGGGGCGTTCCAGAAGTTCACCCACCAGGCCAGGTTCGTCGGCGGTTCTTTCAGGGTCTCTCGCAGTTTGTCAACATCGAAGCTTCCGTTCGCCAACGGGCTCCCAATGCTCACCATGCCGACAACCTCGAGCCCAACCGGCAAGCGACGCACGAGGTCGGCGGCGATCACGGAGCCGAGGCTATGGCCTACGAGGACAAGCCTCCCTGACTCGGGCAACTTCGTCAGGATCCGGTTCAGGACTTGCGCGCGAATCTCAGGATTCTTGAGGTAGTTGTGCGCTTGCTTCAATAACGGCAGGCCGGCGCGGCCCAGACCTACGCCCGCGCCAATATAAGCATTTCCACCTGCGTAGCCATGGCCGCGATCGTGACGTCCGAGTCGGAACTCAACGGCGCCCATACGGCGTTCGAAATCTCGGCGGTTCTTCTTGGCCACATCGCGGGGAGGCTGCTTGATCGTCACACCCGGCAGTGGGACTTTCTCGTCCCAGCCCTTCAGTGCGTGAGCGTACTTGGGTGCGATCACTCGGACTGTGTCCAGATCGGGGTACCCCAGACTGGTCAGGGCCTCGGTGAAACGGATCTTCCAGTTGTCGTCCTTGTCGCCGTCCCCAACTCCATGCAGGAAAAGCAAGATCGGTTCGTTCGACAAAGGAGCCCCCATTTCGCGCCGCCTCTGGGGAATTCAGACTGAATACCCAAGGCTTCTGGTTAAGGATAGCGAGTCCACTCGCAACTACTTGCGGCCCTGAAATCTTCACCCCGTGAGACACAGGAAAGTACTCGTTGCTGCGATCCGGGCGTACAAGCGCCCGCCGTGACGTCCCGTGCGCAAGGCCTAGACCGGGATGATCGCGGGGGCTGGGCTGTGCCGCTTGGCGGCAGCAGCGACCCCCGTGCGGTTTTCTCTCCTCGGGCCACTACCCTGAATGACAGCGGCACGCTGCTGGCTGCTGGCTATACAGACCGGGGGCTGTTCTGATGGGACTGATGAGAGCGGCTTCTGACGCCATCGGTGGTGTGCTCGGCGACCAATGGGCGGACTTCTCAACGGTTCCTGAAAGCGATGGACGAGCTGATCGCGACCGGACTGTCCGCGCGCACTCCTTCGGCGAGCTAGCCGAGACTGGTTCGGTCGACGGTCACACGGAGACCGGAATCCAAGCGTGAGTAAACCTGACGTGCCGGCCCAGAGGGAGGTCGCATCGCGGGAGCCCGTCACCAAAGCTGCAAGGAGCCGCCGCTGGTCCCTGGGGGCACTCGCTGGCGCATTGGTGGTGCTCCTCATTGTCATCGGTTTTGGCTACGTCGCCGGCCAGGCGGACTCCGACGACGACGGGTTGGCGAATCGCGTCGAGGTGTTCGGCTGGCGCACGCTCGGTGGCAGCACGTTCACCACGGATCCTCATGCGGCCGATACGGACGGCGACGGACTCACTGATGGAGACGAGGCCGGTCAGGTGGTCTCAGACCCCGACGAGAGCACCCTCTACGCGGGAATTTCCAACCCCACCAAGGTCGACTCCGACGACGACGATCTCGGCGACAAGCCCGAGACGAGCGGCTGGCTGAGCACGAGGGGCGCGGTCTACCGAACCGATCCGATGGATCCCGACACTGACGACGACGGACTCACTGACGGGGACGAAGCGGGCCAAGCGGTCTATGACCCCGGCAAGGGCATCGAATTCGGGGCTTTCTCGAGCCCGCTGATACCCGATACTGACGAGGACGGCCTGTCCGACACCGCTGAGGCCGATCTCTCCCTCGACGCGTTCGATCGCGACAGCGACGGCGATGAGCTCGAGGACGGCCGCGAGGTCGAGCATTTCGGCACCGCTCCGGATGTCGCTGACACCGACGGCGACGGTTTCGACGACGGGTACGAGGTCAAGAATCAGGAGAGCCAGGGGCTCAATCAACTATGGGCCGATGTGAAGGTCGAGCCATCGACCTATGCGCGGGATTTCGCTCAGGGGGCGGTGTTCGGCGAGATCGTGCCGGGTGAGTCTCTCGCCTGGTTGGCCGGCAATCTGGCCTCCGGAAGCTCCAGTTTCATTCCCGGAGTCGGCTGGGTGGTCGGAGGGACTGCGGACCTACGCGATGCCATCGGGTCGGGCATCCACGCTGACTGGGTCGGTGCAGGCTTCAGCGTCGTCGGCTTGGTACCGGCGGCTGGCGACGCGGTCGCTATCCCCGCCAAGACCGCGAAGTTCGTCCTCCGTCACCCCGAGCTTGCCCCCGCTGTCGGTGCCACTATCGTGGCGCTCAAGTGGGTTCCGGACCATATCAAGGCAGAGACCACAGCGCAGATCACGAAAAACTGGGCGTACCTCCGGGACGCTGGCTTCAGCGAGAAGTCGCTCCTCCGACTTCAAGAGGGGAGGGTCGGCCTCGATAGTCTCGCTGAGGCCATGAAGCGCGATGGCCACGTCAAAGCTGCCGGCAGCGCTCGGTTATTCGCCACGGGTGGAGAGGGAGAAGTATTCCTGGCCGGGCTCTTTGGAGCAGCGGGTGGTGGTGAGTACACGCAGGTCGTGCGTTCTACAAAAGACTGCATGGAGGTATGCAATGTGGTCGCTCGGCGGTTCGATGTCTTGGTTGACAACGTGGCTCACGAATCGAAAGTGGGTCGTGTTTATCTGAGCCCGTCGATCGAGAAGCAGATCAGGTCGGATGCTTACCTCGTGGAGAAGGGCGATATCGAGGGTGCTCACTGGCACTTCTTCGCCAGTTCCGTCTCGAACACGATGGGCCCCAGCAAGCCGGTGCTCGACCTCCTTGACGAGCTGGGTATCCCGTACACGATCCACGTCCCCGCTTAGGAGCGGCTTGATGCCCAACTACACCGACTTCGTTGCGATGACCCGGGTCGACGCTGCCGAGTACCTCGCCAGGTTTCTCGACGACCAGCAAAGGTCTCTCGACCGGTTTGCGTCAACCATCGATCGCGAACTGACGTTCTCACCCAACTCGCTCGAGTCGGTGTGGGATGCAGTCGAGCCGAAGTTCGCTTGGCGATCAGGATACGAACCACCACCCCTCGGCCAACCCGGACCCCGAATCGATGCGGATCAGCTCGAGCCTCCCGAAGATCTGCCCTCATGGTTCCACCACCCCAGCTCAGCGGGATACGCCCGCTTCTCCGCAGATACTTTATGGCTAATTGACGGTGCCGCTCGCTACCTCGGTGAGATGCTCATTGAGACGGCTGGCGGCCGATGGGCATCGGGCAACGAGCGCACCAAGAGGTACATGTTTCAGAACCAGCCCGTCATCACCGGCATCAGTCCCGAGCCGATGAGTCCGATGCAAACATGCTCCGTGCTGGCTGCCAGGTCATTGCGGCAGCGAGTGGAGCGGGGACCGCGGACCTTGGCCGACGTCTACAACTCCTGGCGCAACTAGTGCACGACCGAAGTAGCATTCGGCGACACCCCGGTCGCCCACAAACGGGCCTTTTCGGACGCAGAGTCGGCGCCAACTCGCCTCGGTTCTGAAGTATCTCGGGGACTGGCATTTGGGTACCGCTACTGGGACGCGGAGATCAGAGGCCAGTTCGACTTGTCGCCTGGGGGAATCACCAGGCGCCGCGTGGGGCAGTTATCGACGAGCGAGACCCGACCATCGGGAGCTGCGTTTCCCCTGTGGATGCCGATTGAAACCACGGCCACTTCAACCGGGCGTTACTGGTCTTCTATCCGGGGAGGGCTGACGTGGTTGAACCGCCCGGTATCAGTGCCGTCCTGAGGGGCCTGACAGACTCCGGTTTCTAACCGAACGCACTGCAATTTTCACCACAATGACTCAGGAATCCCAGCAGCTTCGAGGGAACAAAATGCGACCGCCTGAGTTAGTTCGACACCGCGGTCGGAGACCGAGTTCGGAAGACACTCCAGTACCGCCATCGAGTCGGGCTCGGGATATCCCTTTTCTATGAGACCCTTCTTGACGTTGAGGATCGAGTCCCAGACACTTGTCCGGGTCGATTCCGTCAAGCTTTCTCCACCCGCCATAAGCGCAATATCTGTAGCGGTTTTCAACTCGTCATACGTGTATTCGCCTCCCAAGACGACCGATGCTTTCTGGATCGCGTCGGGACCGGACTCAAACTCCTCGGCCGTGTCGCCGGAATTTGAGCTACAGCCCGTCATGAGAAACCCAACTGTGAGCAGTCCGACTGCAAGCGTCTTTGAACGCATCTTCAACCTCTTCCAACTTGAGTAGTTAGTCTGGCGTATGCGCGCGTCGATGGATGCCGTCGACACAGGGCAGGTTCACCGCGGGTCCCACAAGCTTGCCGAGGTGTTCAGCGCTCGTCTGCGAGCCTCTCTGGGTGGCTTGCGAGTCGGGGAAGAACCCTACGCCCTCCCGTCGGCTGAGGTTTATCTGTGGACGGTGAAGGAGCAGGTCATGCCCTCCGCCGCCACATCTGGTTGACTTTGTCCCCGGCCGCGACCATGCCCCGCTCCCGCTCGGCGGTCTGACGCCCTCGGCCCTGCCTCGCCACGTCCAGCAGGTCCCACGTCTGCTCGCCGGTCATGGAGACCCCGCGGGCTCTGGTGCGCCGGTTTCGGCCGCGGGTCAGGGCGTAGTGGGTGGAGAGCACGGCGGCCCCGATCGCAGCTTGAGCGTCGTGGAAGACGACCTCGTTGGATACTGGCCTGCTGCTGCTGCTGCTGCCACCGTCGTCGACGGAGTGGAGAACCTGGTCACTGCTGCGCTCCTTCACCGGGTACCGGTATTGAAAAGGGGTTGGTGCCGTCACCTAAGATCGTCCATATGATCGACCGTGCAGTATTTCGATTCGCCATGCCCAAGCCGGTGCGTATTACCGGTCGTTCCTCGAGCATCACAAATTCTTTCGTGAATGGCATCATTCCGGTCGTGCCGCCGACTGTTGAGCAGATTGATGAAGCTCTGCGAATCCTTGGTATGGAGGACACGGTGGTGTGCGCGTATTGTGGCGATCCCGCATCAGAGTGGGACCATCTGCGTCCCCTCGTCGTAGGCAAGCAACCAACGGGTTACATCTCGGAGATTCATAATCTCGTGCCAGCCTGCGGCAAATGCAATCAGAGCAAGGGCAATAAGCCATGGCGAACATGGATGTTCAGCTCGGCACGCCTGTCACCCGAGACCCGCGGTATCGCTGGCCTAGAGGAGAGGGCGAACCTCCTCGCAAACTATGAAGCTTGGGAGACACCTACTTTGATTGACTTTGCGTCTGTCGTCGGCGATCAACTGTGGGACGAACATTGGCGCAACCATGCGGCCATCCTTCAAGCGATGAGGGAAGCCGAGACCACAGTCGAGTCGATTCGATTGCGAGTCGCTTCGTCACGCGCGGGGGAGCGAACTCCCACGCTATTTCCAGAGACGTAATCCTTCCGAAGGGCACCGGGAGTGATTCTGAAGTCCTTCTTGGTCGGCTTGAACGAGACTCCTCGTTTGCATCTCTGGATTGAATCGCCGCGCCTCTTGCAGATCGATAGCGAAGGCGGACGGAGCGCATGGTGACGTGCGTGCTGGAGGAAAAGTGACGTGCGTGCTGGAGGAAAGCAATGAGGGCTGTGGAGGAAATGGAGCTCCACCTTCACCGACGATCCTTTCCCTGCTGGCTTTCGCAAACGGCCCACAAAGGGGCCGTTTACGAAACTCTTCACGAAACGGTCCGGTCGAAACAAGAAGAACTCGCTCCTGAGACTTCTCAGGAGCGAGTTCTGGTTCAAGGAGTTCTCGCGTCCGGTTTCGGTCGCGATTCTTGAATTGTGAGCGGGATTTTTGCGGGGGTTGAAGTTCGTCAGCAGGATGGTGACGCGACCTCCGAAAATTCGGGGCGCTGCGTGCAAGACTTACGGCGGAAGCGACATATTCAGTATGTGAGGATCGCCAACACCCCAGCCACCGCCGACATGAGCGAGGGAGCGGCGATGCCTGACAGCGCGGAACCGCCCAAGGCGGCGGCCGACGTCGACTGGTTCACCGTGATCGTCCGGGCGCACTCGACTGCGCTCGTGCGCTACTTCGCCCGCCGCGGACCGCGTCAGGATGCCGAGGACCTGGCCGCTGAGGTCTTCGCGACGGCTTGGCGACGCCGCAATGACCTGCCACGGGAGGCGGTGCTGCCGTGGCTGTATCGCACGGCGGGATTCACGCTCGCGAATTCGCGCAGGAAGCACATCGATCTTCCCGTCGACGAGGTGCCCGAGTCGGGCGTAGTGCGAGTCGACGGCGATCCGGAGTTGAACCTCCTGTTCGATGCGGAACTCCGCGGCGCGCTTGCAAGCGTGGGGGAGCGCGACCGGCAGATCCTTCTCCTCCACGCGTGGGAGGGTCTCGACGGAGCCGAGCTCGCCGAGGTGCTCGGTATCTCCCGATCCGGGGCGGACGCCGCGCTGTCGCGCGCGCGTAAGCGATTGCGAGAAGCCTGGGGCGAGCGGATGTCGTTCTAGGGCTTCTGCAAGATTCGGCACGCCCCGCACATATAACAGGTGAACCGAAATTCCGGAGGCTGATCGATATGAACGACGACGACAAACAACGAGACCTGGTTGCCCGGCTGCGTGCCGCCGACCCAGCGGGGGATGTCGAGGCGCGTGCCGGGTTCGCCGACGAGGTCGTCGCTCGGATGACCGGTTCTGAGGCTGAACCGATGGCCGGATCGGCACCCGCGGCCGACCTGGCCCAGGCACGAGCAAGCCGACGGCCACGCTGGCTCCCGTTCGTCGCGGTCGCGGCGTCGATTGCGATTGTGGGTGGCGCGGGATACGGGATCGGATCGACCACAGGCGGGCCAATGAGCCTCGCCGACGGCGCTGCACCGCCCATCACTCTGCAGTCCAACGGGAGCCCCGAAATCGTCACGCAAGGCGGAATAGAGCCAGCCGTGGGCTCTGGCGCCGCTACCGACCAGAATATGTCTCCCTTGACCTACCCCTACGGATCCGGCCGGAACGCCTTCAGCGCGTCCAGTCTTGGCACACAGGCGGGCACAGCTCAGGCCTACGCCTACGACCCCCGTTCGGCATCCAGCTCAGACAAGGTCACCGCGCTCGCCGCGGCGCTCGGCGTCGGGTTACCAGTCGAACTGCGCGATGGCAGCTGGGTCGCCGGCCCGCGGGACGGCAGCGCCCCGAGCCTGTCAGTGAGTCTCGACGGCATGCTGTCCTTCTACTTCCAGAACCCGGAGGTGAACCCGTGGCAGTGCGAGGGTGATCAGGTCTGCGAGCCGACCGGCGAGCCGCCCAGCGGAGACGCTGCGATCGGAGCACTTCGCGCGCTCCTCGTCGCCGCCGGCCGGGACCCTGCCGCGTTCGAATTTACCTCTCAGGTGTGGGAAGGCTCTCCCACGCGAGCCGCCGAGGCAAAACCGGTCATCGACGGGCAGCAGCTCGACCAAGGTTGGTCATTGGAGATGGCAGAAGATGGTGTCGTCTCCGCCAACGGTGCCCTCGCCGACGTCGTTGCTCTGGGGATGTACCCGGTGGTAAGTGAGCAAGAAGGCTTCGAAAGACTCTCAGACCCGCGGTTCAGCGGAGCACCGACGGTTCTGCCGATGGCCCTCCGTGATCAGGCGTTGACGACCGAGGAGTGGGTGGCGCCGATGGAGCCGCCCGCGACACCAGTCGCCGGTACCTCGGTCTCATGGCCCGTGAACAAGGTTGAGATCGTCAGCGCACAGCTCGGTCTCGCCAGCCAGTGGCAGCCGGACGGGAGCGTCCTGGTGGTCCCGGCGTACGCGTTCACGGATGCCGAGGGCGGCACCTGGTCGGTTCTCGCCGTCGAGGAATCGATGCTCGACTTCCGGGCTTTTTAGACCATCGTTCACTGCCGGTTCGTGGGCGGGGAAGGCTTCATCGAGAAGCCCGACGTGCCCGGCCGGGTCCGCTGATCAGGACAACCCGACGATCTCGCCGTTGTCGTCGATGTCGATGCGTTCGGCTGCCGGTGCGGACGAGAGACCAGGCATGGTGCGCATGTCGCCGCAGAGGGGATAGATGAACCCGGCCCCGATCGACGCACGCACCTCACGCACTGGCAGTCGCCACCCGGTGGGTGCTCCTTTGATTTTGGGGTCGGCCGACAGGGACAGGTGTGTCTTGGCGATGCACACCGGCAGGCTGCCGAAGCCTGCCCGCTCGTACTTGTCGAGTTGCCGAGCTGCCAGAGGCGAGAGGTCCAAGCCGTCGGCGCCGTACATCTCGCGCGCGATCACATCGATCTTGTCGACCAAGGGAAGTTCGTCGGGATAGAGCCGGTGGAAGCTCGACGGTTCAGCGCAGGCCTCCGCAACCGCCTCGGCCAGCTCGACCGCACCCCTGCCGCCTTCGGTGAAGTGGTAGCTGATCGCCGCGCGCACACCTTCCTCTGCCGCGACGTCCATGATCGCTTGATGCTCACTGTCGTAGTCGGTGGGAAATGCGTTCACCGCAATGACCGGCGTCACTCCGTGCCGTCGGATGTTGGCGATCTGCCGGCGCAGGTTCGCTGCCCCGGCGATGACGTCGTCGGGATTCTCGGCGAGCATCTCCGGTGGCAGCGGTCGGCCGGCGACGACCCGGTACTTGTTTGAGTGAGTTTTCAGGTCACGCACGGTCGCGACGATGACGGCGGCATCCGGTGCCAGCCCGGAGGCGCGGCACTTGATATTGAAGAACTTTTCCGCGCCGATGTCTGCACCGAACCCCGCCTCGGTGATGAGGTAGTCGCCGGCATGGATGCCGATCAGATCGGCGACGACCGAGGAGTTACCGGTGGCGATGTTCCCGAACGGACCGCTGTGGACGAGCACTGGCGTCTGCTCCACGGTCTGCATCAGGTTCGGCTTGATGGCGTCCTTGAGTATCGCGGTCATGGCGCCGGCCGCCTTGAGCATCTCGGCGGACACCGGTTCGCCGCCGCGGTTGTAGCCGACGACGATTCTTCCCATCCGTTCACGGAGATCCCGCAACGACGTGCACAGCGACAACAACGCCATCACCTCGCTGGCTGCGGAGATGTCGAAACCGGATTGGAACGGATTGCCGTCGTCAGGACCGCCGAGCCCGGTGATGATGGTGCGCAGCTCGCGATCGTTGACGTCGAGGACACGTCGCCAGGTGATCTCATGGGGGTCGAACCCGAGACGGTTTCCCTTGTGGATGTGGTTGCCGATCATCGCCGACAATAGATTGTTGGCCGCGGTAACGGCGTGCGTGTCGCCGGTCAGGTGCAGGTTCAGTGCCTCCATCGGGACCACCTGAGCGTAGCCGCCGCCAGCGGCTCCGCCCTTGATGCCGAATGTCGGCCCCATCGACGGCTGCCGTATCGCGACGATCCCGAGCTTGTCGATGTGCCGGAAGCCCTGACCGAGCCCGACCGCGGTGGTCGTCTTGCCCGACCCGAGTGGAGTCGGCGTGATTGCGGTGACGACGACATACTTGGCCCGTGGACGGTCACGGAGCTCATCGATCGCATCGAGGGAGATCTTCGACGCTGCACTTCCGTGCGGTTCCAGCAGGTGTGGACCGATCCCCATGTCGGCTGCAACCTCTTCAAGCGGGCGACGGGCCGCAGCGCGCGAGATAGCGAGATCCGACGGCATGGCCGTGGTGATTGATCGAGATGGCTTGAACATGGTGCCTCCTCAGCGCCTCAGCGCCTCTGGGGCCTGGTGACCCAAGCGTACTGTCAGGCCACGGGCTCGTGCCGGCGTGGCGTGGAGCAGTTCGAATGGGGCGTGCGGTACTGCCCCGGGCCCAGTTGACTCGTTGGAGTTCGTCAGAGTCAATCAAGTCGTCATCAGTCCCCATTAAACGAAACGTGATGAGACGACTTTCCGAGGCGCTCGGGGCAGGGGTACCGAGCTCGGCGACTAGGTCCGGCTCAGCGCTTCCTCATCGGCCGCATCATTCTTCTGCACGGCGAATTGGGTCCGGTGCAATTCCTCGTACCGCCCACCCACAGCCAGCAGTTCCTCATGCGTACCCCGCTCCACGATCGAGCCGTCCTCAACAACGAGGATCAGGTCTGCGCTGCGGATGGTGGAGAGGCGGTGTGCGATCACCATCGCCGTCCGTCCCTCGAGCGCCTCGCTGAGCGCCGCCTGCACGGCGGCCTCAGACGTCGAGTCCAGCGCCGCCGTCGCCTCGTCGAGGATGACGACGCGCGGCTGGGCGAGCAGGAGCCTCGCGATGGTCATCCGCTGGCGCTCGCCCCCGGACAGTCGGTAGCCGCGCTCTCCCACCATGGTGTCCAGCTGGTCCGGCAGGGACCGGATGAGCGGCTCGAGCCGCGCACGGCGGACGGCGTCCCACACCTCGTCGTCGGACGCCTCCGGTCTCGCGAGGCGCAGATTGGAGAGGATGGTCTCGTGGAACAGGTGGCCGTCCTGCGTCACCATGCCCAGGGTGTGCCGCATGGAGACGAAAGTGACATCGCGGACATCCGTCCCCGCGAGGCGCACGGCGCCGCTGTCGACGTCATACAGGCGCGAGAGGAGCTGCGCAATTGTGGACTTGCCGGCACCGGACGTACCAACGAGGGCAACGGTCTGCCCCGGCTCGATCCTGAAGGACACGCCGTGCAGCACCTCCTCGCCGCCTCGGGTGTCCAGCGTGGCAACCTCCTCGAGAGAGGCGAGGGAGACTTTGTCCGCGGACGGGTAGGCGAAGCGGACGTTGTCGAACTCGACGGCCACTGGGCCTTCGGGGACGGCGACGGCGTCGGGCTTCTCCTTGATGAGCGGGTCGAGGTCCAGCACCTCGAAGACGCGCTCGAAGCTGACCACCGCGCTCATGATCTCCACCCGTGCGTTTGCGAGGCTGGTGAGCGGCGCGTAGAGGCGGGTGAGGAGGAGCGCCAGGGTGACCACGTCACCGGTATTCAGCTGGCCGGCGAGTGCGAGGAAGCCGCCGAGCCCATAGACGAGCGCGAGGGCGAGAGCGGAGACGAGCATCAGGGCGGTGAAGAAGACGAACTGCAGCATCGCGGTCCGGACCCCGATGTCGCGGACGCGGGCGGCGCGGACGCGGAACTCCTCGGCCTCCTCGTCGGGCCGACCGAACAGCTTGACGAGGGTGGCGCCGGGCGCCGAGAAGCGCTCGGTCATCTGCGTGCTCATGGCGGAATTGTGATCGGCGGCCTCGCGGCGCAGCGCGGCGAGGCGGCTGCCCATGCGGCGGGCGGGTACCAGGAAGATGGGGAGCATGATCACGGCGAGAACCGTCACGAGCCAGGACGTGCTGAGCATGACGATCAGGGTGAGGATCAGCGCCACGAGGTTCGTAACCACGCCGGACAGCGTGCCGCTGAAGGCCTGCTGGGCGCCGATCACATCGTTGTTGAGGCGGCTCACGAGGGCGCCCGTCCGCGTGCGGGTGAAGAACGCGATCGGCATCTTCTGCACGTGGTTGAAGACGGAGGTGCGGAGGTCCAAAATCACGCCTTCGCCGATCCGCGCCGAGTACCAGCGCGTCACGAGTGACACGGCGGCGTCGGCCACGGCCACGAGGGCGATGACGACGGCGAGCCAAACGATCGTGGTGACCTCGCCCTGGGCGACGATGACGTCGACCACCTGGCCGGCGAGTACCGGCGTCGCGACCGCGAGGAAAGCTCCCACGATAGAGAGGGCGATGAAGATCAGCAGCTTGGACCGGTAGGGCACCGCGAACGTCATGATCCGCCGCACGGACTCACGGGAGAAGCCGCGCTTGCCGTCCCTGGCGGTCGAGATCTTGTGCAGCGAGCTCCAGGCCGCGCCTTCCATGCTCATTGAGGTTCCTTCCGTGGGTACCAAACTCAGTTTAGATGGCGAGTTGCCCGAGTTTTGCGACGCGGCTGCCGAGGTGATGCGCGGTGCGCCGGTCAGCGTCATGGACCGCGTCGGGTCCGCGGTCATTCCACGACTGTGCGACGGTTCCCCCCGTCATGACCCAGAAACCTCGTGTGACAGGACTGCACAGGGGCTTGGCGGACCAGGGCGCGACGGAGGTGGTCGCGCTGCGGGGCCGTCAGTTGGGCCGTCCCTCATCTGGACGAGCCTGACACATTCATTTGGTGCTGTCGCTTGTCACAAGGGTTTCAGCGGTTGTACCCTTGTGACATGTTGAGTGTAAAAGAGTACGCCGCCCGCCAGGACATCTCTGTCGCGCGCGTGCACCAGCTGATCCGCGAGGGCAAGGTCGATGCCGAGAAGATCGGCTCAAGCTGGGGAATCGACGAGTCGGAGCTCCGTCGACAGCCTCCGCTCTCCCGCCCGCTGAGCCCGGCCAACTCATGGTCGCTCATCGCTCTGCTGTCGGGCGTCGAACCCGAGAACATGGAGGCGAAGGCTCGCTGGCTCCTGAACCGCAAGTGCGCTGCCCTGGCAGAAAGCAATGCGCCGGCCCTCCTCCTTGCCAGCTGGCTCCGGAATCGCGCACCGGTCCGTGCCTTGCACGCGAACGCCGATGATCTCGGTGACCTCCGCAGCGACAAGCGAATAGTCCTCTCCGGAATCAGTGACGACCGCGCGGGGCTTAGCAGCGAACATGAGGTTGAAGCGTATGTTGACCCCGAGATCGCCCAGCAGCTCATCAACGAGTACCTGTTGGTGAAGGCGAAGAATGCGAATGTCTGGCTCCACCTGGCTCGTGTCCAAGCTGACGCCGACGGGCGAGCGCCGCTGGGCCTTGTCCTCGCTGACCTCGCCGACCACGCCGGGCCACGCGAAAGTCAGCGGATCAAGGAACTGCTGAGCAACCGATGACCGTCATCGACATGCCGGTACTCGGTCAGAGGTCCTCGCTGGCTTGGCACGCCCTTTTCGACCTATCCGAGAAGGTGCCGAATAACTGGTGCCTGGTTGGCGGCCAGATGGTGCACCTCTGGTGCGTCGAACGCGACACCACGCCGAATCGGCCGACCGACGACGCGGATGCTGTTTTGGATGTGCGCGCGCAGCCGACCATCCTCCATCAGGTCACCAAGGCCCTCGTTGACATCGGATTCGAGTCCGCCGGTGAAAGCCCAGAAGGCCATCAGCACCGGTGGACCCGCGGCGATGCCACCATCGACCTCCTCATCGCAGAGCACGTCCGTGGGAAGGCCGCAGCACGACGAGGAGTCACAGGCTGCACCACCCTGGAAGCCCGAGGATCCAACCAAGGAATCGACCGAGCCGAGCTGGTCACCGTCAACCATGACGGGCGCCAGGCCCAGATCTGGCGGCCGAACCTGCTCGGAGCACTCGTCCTCAAAGCTGCCGCATTCACCGCACCGCTTGACCAGGGCGTCAAGCGGCATCTCATAGATTTCGCCGTCCTCAGCACCCTGGTCACCCGTGGAGACCAGCTGGCCGTGCAGATGAGCAAGCGGGACCGCCAGCTGCTCGGTAACGCGATCGGGGCCATCCGCATAGATGGGACAATCATCCCCGTCATCGACGGGGCTGACCTCGGAATCGAACGGCTGACCATCGCGCTGAACGCGTAGCAGCGAGGCCGGTGGCCGGATGGCAGACTCAGACGCTTCGGCCATGGCGTTGTCGTAACTGTCGCCCGTGGAGCTGGCCTTGCTGGGTTGAGCGCTGCCCGGGACCTGATGAACGCCGGGTCGGATGTTGTTGTGTTGGAGGCTCGCGCGCGGCCCGGCGGGCGGGTCGAGCAAACCAGGACTGCCGCTGGCCGCGTCGTGCAACTCGGCGGCCAGTGGCGGCATCCAGATGGCACCCTACGGCCAGCTACTAACATCGAGTTCATGCCGACCAATAGAGACTGCGCTCTGCTCAACAAGGCTGAGAAGCTTCTCGTCATCGAAGATCTGCGTCGACGCGTTAACGTCGTGACATGAGCGACCAGAAGGACGTGACGGCGCGTCGGGGTACGAACCTCCCGGCGATGGCCGATTTCAATCAGTCGGTTATTCTCGACGCCATCCGTCGATCCGCCACCGGCCTGAGTCGCGTCGAGCTCGTGACTTCTACCGGGCTTTCTCCCCAGACCATTTCAAACATCACCAGGCGCCTGCTTGACAGCGGGTTCATCGAGGAAGCCGGCAAGGCGGGCACGGGGCCCGGTAAACCCCGCACGATGTTGCGGCTCAATCCCGGCGGGCGCTACGCGCTCGGAGTTCACGTCGATCCGACGGTCGTGACCTTCGTAATGCTTGATCTCACCGGCAGCGTCGTGAGACGGTCGAGTTTTCCGACCCCAGCGGTGATGGACCCGACCCTCATCATCGAACGGATCGTCGAGGCGCTCGAGCAGCTAATCGACGACTCAGGAGTGCCGCGGGAACGGATCGGCGGGGTAGGCATTGCGGCCCCCGGGCCGATCGACAATGTGCTGGGTACGGTGGTCGACCCGCCGCACCTGGTCGGATGGCATCGGGTTCCGCTGCGGGACGCGCTCCAGTCGGGCGTCGGGCTTCCCTCGATCCTCGACAAGGACGTAACCGCGTCGGCGATCGCCGAGATGTGGGCCGGTGGGGAATCCGGATTGGGCAGCTTTGCCTTCTTCTACCTTGGCACCGGCATCGGGGTCGGTCTCGTAATGCACGACGAAGTAGTCCGGGGAAGCTCCGGAAACGCAGGAGAGGTCGGGCACATCGTCACCGATCCAGCAGGCCCGAAGTGCTTGTGTGGGTTGCGCGGGTGCATCGCTGTGACCTGTACGCCCCAGGCACTCGTCCAGGAAGCAGAGCGCTTGGGCGTCCTCGACGATGCTTGGGGCGCCAACGACACTCGCACTGTCGATTCGCGGTTCACGGAGCTGTGTGCGGCCGCTGAGGCGGGCAACGCGACCGCGATCGAGATCGTGGAGCGCTCAGCCGTACGGATGTCGAAAGCGGTGGCTATCATCGCGAACCTACTCGACGTCGATCGCGTGGTACTCGGCGGCCCGTTCTGGGCACGCCTTTCAGGATATTACCTCCGCAGGATCCCCGAGTTGCTCGAAGAGCTCCGCGCCACGCGAAGCATCCACCGAATCTCAGTGGCGGGATCAACGGTGGGGGAGGACGTAGGGGCGATTGGGGCAGCCTGCCTGGTGCTGGATCGCGCACTCGCTCCGAATCCCAGAGCGCTCCTTCTGTCCTGAGCGAGTGCGGAACTCGGCAAGACACGCCCGGTCAAACCTTGATGCTGGTTTATCTAATCGATGTACTATTAAATCGAGGCACGGCAGCGAGGCATCCTCTTCTCTCCAGTGCGTCGGCACCACATTCCGCATGACCATCTGTACTTGGAGCAAAGGGGAGCACCATGAAGAAAAGAGCAGCAATCGCCCTATCTGCATTCGCGATCGGCGGACTGGTAGCACTCACCGGATGCACGGCCGGATCGGCGCCATCCGAGGGCGAAGACAAGGTCCTCAAGGTCGCCTACATCAAGACCGACGCCTTCACCGCTCTCGACACGCTTTTCACAACCGCCAAGGCGGACTTCGAGGCCGCCAACGAGGGCGTGACCGTCGAATTGCAGCCCATCGCAGCAACAGATGACGACTACAAAACCAAACTCGCCCTCTCACAGCGCTCGGCCGAGACCGCACCGGACATCTTCTACGAAGACACCAATGCGTTGCGAGCGGACGCGGATGCCGGGTACCTCCTCAACCTGGATGAGTACGTCTCCGAGTGGGAGGACTGGGACCAGTTCACCGACGCCGCCAAGGTGGCAGGCGAGGGCGACGACGGAAGCATCTATGCCGTCTCCCTCGGTACCGATACTCGTGCGATCTGGTACAGCAAGCCCGTCTTCGAGGCGGCCGAAATCGCTCTCCCTTGGGAGCCGAAGAGCTGGGACGACGTCATGGAGGCCGCACGCCAGATCAAGGCGAGCAGTCCTGACGTCGTGCCGTTCAACTTCTACGCTGGAACAGGCACCGGCGAGGGCTCGAACATGCAGGGCTTCTACCAACTCCTCTATGGCACCGAACTCGGGGGAGATTCGCTCTACGACTCGGAAACCTCGAAGTGGGTCACTGGCTCGCAGGGGTTCATCGACTCCCTCACCTTCGTCGACGAGCTCTACTCCGAGGAACTCGCTCTGACTCCGGCACAGGCGCTCGATCCCAACATCTGGAAGAGCATCTTCGGGGAAATGTTCCCAAACGCGACTCTCGGCGCAACGATCGAGGGCTCCTACACGCCTTCGTTCTGGCAGACCGGTGGCTCTTACGAGTGGCCCGAGTACGTCGACGACATGGGCGCAACGGTGTTCCCGACCCAGAACGGCCAGAAGCCGGGCGGCGTTAGCATGTCAGGCGGCTGGACACTCGCAGTTGGAGCTAAAACTGCCGACCCGCAGCTTGCCTTCGACTTCATGGCGATGGCGCTGAGCAAGGACAATGCACTCGCATACGACAACGAGAACTCGCAGATTGCCGTTCGCAAGGATGTCGCCGCCGACGAGAGCTACATTGCCGCCAACCCCTTCGTCCAGACCGTCACCGACATCGTCGAGGTGACGAACTTCCGTCCGGCGACGGCTGACTACAACCAGATCTCAGCCGAGGTCCAGAAGGCCAACGAGGCAGTCATCACCGACAAGGCAACTCCCGAGGAAGCGGCCGCAGCCTACGACAAGGCAATCGAAGAGATCGTCGGTGCCGAGGGCGTCATCCAGAAGTAGCAGTACCGAGACACCCAGGTGCGCGCCCACAGATAAAACGGGAACAGGAACACAGTGACTGCAGAAGTGCTCGCACCGCAGGACACACACGTGCGGCGGCCGGAACCGAACTCGGGTTCCCGCCGCCGCCGGGTGCGCGGAATTGTCAAGGCCGTGCGGATGATCCCGCTCGTGCCGGCGATTCTCATCATGATCACGTTTCTCGCCGGACCGATCATCTGGTCGGTTTACGGGTCGTTCACGAATGCGTCGCTCACCGGTGTCAACGCGAGCAACCCCCAGTGGATCGGCTTCGACAACTACGTCAAGCTCGTCAACGATCCCGTTTTTCCCCTCTCGCTCTGGCTGACCGCGATCTTCACTTTCGGCTCCGCTGTGATCTCACAGAACATCCTTGGCCTTGGTCTCGCGCTTCTCATGCAGAAGGCCAATAAGAAGGTAACCGCTTCCGTCGGCACGATCATCGTCGCCGCGTGGATTCTGCCCGAGATCGTCGCCGCCTTCGTCTGCTACGCCTACTTCAGTGCTGACGGCACCCTCAACCAGATTTTGGCGAACTTCGGTATGACCGGCCCCAACTGGCTGTATAGCTTCCCCATGTTCGCGATCATCCTGGCGAACCTGTGGCGTGGCACGGCGTTCTCGATGATGGTCTACCAGGCCGCCCTCAACGACGTACCGCCGGAGATTACCGAGGCGGCAATGATCGACGGAGCCGGCGGCTCCAAGCGCCTCTTTCTCGTGACCATTCCCATGATCAAGAACACGATCGTGACGAACACCATGCTCATCAGCTTGCTCACATTGTCGGTCTTCACCCTCATCTACGTGATGACCGCGGGAGGGCCCGGCAACGACAGCACAACGTTGCCGATCCTCGCTTACAAAGAGGCATTCCGATTCAGCAACATCGGCTATGGCACAGCCATCGCCACCGTCATGCTCATCATCGGCGCGATCTTCTCCGTCGTCTACATTCGGGCACTGCGTCCGCAGAAGGATTAGCCGATGTCAGTCATCGCCGCACCGCCCGAGGCCCGGAAGTCCGATCGGCCCGTCTCGGTAGCCTCCCCCAAGAAGAGCGTGATCGGGTTCCTCGCCAATGCCGTTCTCGTCCTGATCGGCGCCTGTTTTCTTCTTCCCCTGTGCTGGCTCATCTTCGCGTCCGTCGACAACAAGGCCACCTACCAGACCAAGTTTCCTGAAGAGTTCTCGCTGGACAACTTCGCGGCTGTTCTCACTCCCGAACTCACGTTCCTTCCGCTGTGGAATAGCCTGATCATTTCCGTCGGTACGGCAGGTATCACGATCGTCGCCGCGCTGCTCGCGGCCTATCCGCTGTCCCGCTACCAGGCGAGATTCAACAAGCCGTTCATGTACGGGGTGCTGTTCGCGACCGGGCTGCCGATCACGGCAATCATGGTGCCGGTCTACAGCCTTTTCGTCCAGTTCAATCTGCTGGACTCGATCCCGGGCACGATCCTTTTCATGGCCGCTTCGTCTCTGCCGATCGCGATCTTCATGACCAAGAACTTCATGGATTCGGTGCCGATCACCCTCGAGGAAGCAGCTTGGATCGACGGCGCATCGGCGATGGGAGCCCTGCGCCTGATCGTGGTTCCCTTGATGAGACCGGGCATCGCCGTGGTCGGTATCTTCGTCTTCTTTCAGGCCTGGGGCAACTTCTTCGTGCCGTTCATCCTGCTCCTCTCGCCGAGCAAGCAACCCGCCGCGATCAGCATCTACAGCTTCTTCGGCCAGTACGGCGCGATCGCCTACGGACAACTCGCAGCGTTTTCGCTGGTCTATGCGGTGCCCGCCATCGTTCTGTACGTTCTCGTGTCCCGCGGCATCGGCGGCTCGTTCGCCCTCGCGGGCGCAGTCAAGGGATAACTCACCATCACGCCTCGCCGCGCGGCGAGGACCATCGCGGGCTAAGGAGCCACCATGCATGACAATCGAGTCCTCCTCGAAGCGCGAATCGAGCGCGTCATCCGGGAACGGATCAAGCCCGCCGTCTATCGCCGAACCGCCCCGCTGACAATCGCTTCCTGGACCGTCGATGACGAGCCGGTGCCTTTCGACGCGGCCATCGGGCAGAGCTACGAGCCTTTCGCCGTCGGCGGTGCGTGGGGCAAGCCCTGGGGTACCGTCTGGTTCCATCTCACTGGAGGTGTGCCCGCCGAGTGGGCCGAGGATGGCACCCGGGCTGAGGTCGTCGTCGACCTCGGGTTCTCCGCCACGCTCCCGGGCTTCCAGGCCGAGGGCACCGCCTACACGGCGGACGGCGTGATCATCAAAGCGATCGAACCCCTCAACAGCTACATCCCGGCGGGAAACGCTGGGGAGCCCGTCGACATCTACCTCGAGGCGGCCGCCAATCCGAATATCGCCGGTATTTTCACCTTTGGCGTTACCGAGCTCGGCGACAAGGCCACAGCGGGCGACTCGACCAGTTACGTTCTGCGTCGGCTCGAACTCGGACAACTTGACGTCGCCGTATGGGAGCTCCTGCAGGACACCTGGACCCTTATCGGCTTGATGAATGAGCTTCCGCACAGTCTTCCGCGACGGGCCGACATCCTGCACGCGCTCGGACGGATGGCCGATGCTCTCGATCCCGACAACGTTGCGGGCACGGCGGCGGCCGCCCGTGCGACGCTCGTCGGCGTGCTCGCCAGTCCCGCCTACGCGAGTGCCCACCGCCTTGCCGCCGTCGGTCACGCCCACATCGACTCCGCCTGGCTGTGGCCGGTGCGCGAGACCGTGCGCAAAGTCGCGCGAACCTTCTCGAACGTTCTGGCGCTCATGGACGAGGACCCGGACTTCACCTTCGCTGCCTCCTCGGCGCAGCAGTACGCGTGGCTGCAGGTTTACTATCCGGAACTGTTCGAGCGGGTGAAGAAGCAGGTGGCGGCGGGCCGATTCATTCCGGTCGGCGGGATGTGGGTCGAGTCCGACACGAATATGCCCGGCGGTGAAGCGCTCGCACGGCAATTCGTCGCCGGCAAGAAGTTCTTCATGGAGGAGCTCGGCGTCGAGCCGCTCGAGGTGTGGCTTCCGGATTCGTTCGGTTACACCGCATCTCTGCCGCAGATTGTGGCAGCGGCGGGATCTCGCTGGCTCCTCACGCAGAAGATGTCGTGGAACGAGACCAATCGGATGCCGCATCACACCTTCTGGTGGGAGGGCATCGACGGCACGAGAATCTTCACTCATTTCCCCCCAGTCGACACCTATAGCGCGGAAATCTCCGGTAAGGAGCTCGCCAAGGCGGAGCGGCAGTACGCCGAAAAGGGGGTCGGCACTACTTCGCTCCTGCCATTCGGGTGGGGCGACGGCGGTGGAGGCCCAACCCGCGAGATGCTGGCCGCTGCGGCCCGTACGCGTGACCTCGAGGGATCGCCACGCGTCACCATGACGACGCCGGAGCAGTTCTTCCAGAGCGCGCACCGCGAGTACATCGAGGCGCCGGTCTGGTCGGGGGAGATGTACCTCGAATTCCATCGCGGCACCTACACCTCCCAGGCCAAGACGAAGCGCGGCAATCGTCGCAGCGAACACCTGCTCCGAGAAGCAGAGCTTTGGGCCACTGCTGCGACAGTCCTTCGAGGTACGGAGTATCCGTACGACGCCCTCGACGACGTCTGGAAGACTGTGCTCCTACAGCAGTTCCACGACATCCTTCCCGGCACCTCGATCGCCTGGGTGCACCAGGAGGCTGAGCGCAACTACGCGGCCGTCGCGAAGACTCTGGGTGAACAGATCACCCGATCCCTCGAGGTCCTGGCCGGCAGCGGCAGTCATCCGCTCACATTCAACGCCGGACCGAACTCACGCGACGGCGTCCCGGGCCTCTCCGCCGCGACCGCGGCTAGGGCGGGTGCGGCCAAGGTCACCGAAAGCGGGGCCGGTTTGGTGATTGCCAATGACCGGGTGCGTGTCGTCATCGACGATCGGGGACTCATCGTGTCGATGCGCGACCTCGTCGCCGACCGAGAAGTCATCCCCGCCGGCGAGACTGCCAACCTGCTGCAGCTGTTCCGGGACACCCCGATCCAGTGGGACGCCTGGGACATCGACGAGACGTACAAGAACGTCGGGCGCGACTTGACCGAGGCTTCCAGCGTCGCTGTCACGGACGACGGATTCGGGGTGCGGGTCAACCGATCCTTTGGTTCCTCATCCGTGGTCCAGACCCTTCGACTCAACGGCGCGACCGGTGCCCTCGACATCCACACAGCGATCGACTGGCACGAGTCTCAGAAACTCCTGAAGCTCGCCTTCCCCCTCGCGATTCATGCCGACCGCGCAGCATCCGAAATGCAGTTCGGACATGTCTACCGGCCGACCCACGCGAACACCTCCTGGGACTCCGCCCGGTTCGAGACTGTTGCCCACCGCTGGGTTCACGTGGGCGAGCCGGGCTACGGTGTCGCCGTCGCCAACGACGCAAGCTACGGGCACGACATCCGCCGCGCCGCATTGCCTGGTGGCGGCACGAGCACCGTCGTACGCGTCTCCCTCCTGCGCGCGCCCCTCTTCCCCGACCCGGCCTCGGATCAGGGCCAGCAGGAGTTCGTCGTCTCGCTGCGCGTCGGTGCCGAGATCGCGGATGCCGTCGACGAGGGTTATCGAGTTAATCTGCCCTTGCGCGAGGTAAGGGGAGCCGGCCCGGTGGCACCCCTGGTCGTCGTGACCAATCCGGCGATCGTCGTCGAGGCTGTAAAGCTCGCGGAGGACCGTTCCGGCGACGTGATCGTGCGGCTCTACGAGTCACTGGGCGCGCGTGCGCGCGGTGATCTGGCTCCGGGATTCGGCTGGTCGGACGTCACGGAGACCGACCTGCTCGAGCGGGAGACTGAGCCAAGCGCCGTGATCGGGCGCCCAGACCGAACCATCTCGCTTTCGCTCCGCCCGTTCCAGCTCGTCACACTGCGCCTTCACCGCACCACGACAGAGAATCTCGAATGATGACACCTCGGCTGACGAGACTGTCGGCGGTCCGGGAGTCGGCACCACACTAATCCTTTATCCAGCGGTCAGATTGAGGCTTAGCGCGGTGCCGTTCACGACCACACCCACCCAAGGCGTCGCCGCAGCCGCCGGCGGGCCACTGTGGCCGGCGACTGAAGGCCGGACTGGTCCATTCCGATGGGCATCGCGCAGAAGAGTCCCGCTAAGCGAAGTAACAGTGCTGATTGGTTCTCAGAGAACGTCAACGCGCTGACCCGTCCGCAACTCTGTCAATCATGCCCTCCGCCTCCACATCTGAATGACGTTGTCCGCGGCCTCTGCCTCGACCACAGCCCGTTCCCGTGCCCGTTCCGCAGCCTGACGTGCTCGGACTTTCCCTGCCACGTCGAGCAGGTCCACATCTGCTCACCGGTCATTGAGACGCCGCGGGCGCCGGTGCGCCGGGTCCGGCCGCGGATCAGCGCGTAGTGGGTGCGGAACACGGACGCCCCGATCGCAGCCTGGGCATCGTGGAAGAACACCACGTTGGATACCGGTGCACTGCCGTCGTCGAGTGAGAGGAAGACGACGCGTTTGCCGCTTCGCATTGGGGGTGTGTGGGTGGCGCGGCGTACTGCGGCGACGAGGGCTTCGGTGCCGCCCGGCAGGTTGACGAGTTCTGAGGCGGGGGTGACTCCGAGTTCTTTGAAGAGGGGGTAGAACCGGGTCATCTGGTGCTGGCTGACGGCGAGGCCGAGGTCACGGAATTCCACGTCCGTTTGGGTGCGGCCGCGGAGGTCGAGGGCAGTGACCGACCGGTAGAAGTCAGGCAGCGGCAGGTCGATGTCGAAGGCGAGCTGGTCGGGGCAGAAGGGGAGGGCGCGGCTACCGAGGCCCTGGATGTGGGCAAGGAGGTCGCCGCGGCGGGCCCGGTCGTAACCGACAAGGCTGGGGTTCGCTTCGCCTTGCTCAATATTCACCAGTTGGCGGCGGCTGACGCCGGCTGCCGCATCGAAGTCATCCACCGTCCACTCACGTGCCAGGCGCCCCGGCGGATTCGCGAGCCGATCGTCGAGGCGAGGGCAAGTGTGTCCACAGTCAATCCAGGCCGATGTTGTCCCTGCAGGCCGATCCTGCCGGTGCAGGCCAGACCCTCAGGCACGGGTTGCATCGAGTGCGCGCTAGAATATGATGCACAAGTCATATTGGAAATAAGAAGGAGGCGATTGTGGCAGCTTCATCTACTCTCGTCCGCGCCGCTCGCCGGAGCAAACACCTCACTCAGGCGAGACTCGCAGAGCTAACCGGCATTGACCAGGCCAGCGTCTCCCATCATGAGCGTGGACGGGATGCTGCCTACAGTACGGTCGATCGGCTGCTCGCCGGCGCCGGACACCGCCTGTATGCCGCTCCCACGCGTCGTGATGACGCTGCCAGCTCCGCAGAGGCGATCAGAGAGCATCTTCGAGCGAAGGATAAGGACCGCGCCCTCCGGGCTTTGCTTCAGTTGAACGATAATCTCACCGCCGAACACGGACTCGTTCGAGGCATCCTTGGGCTGACAGAGCCGGAACCCACCGGCGATCATATGTGGGATGCCGCCATCGCGGCTCTCGTGGCATGGCGGCTCAATCAAGAGAACATCCCGCTGCCTGGATGGGTCAACAATCCCGATCGCGCACTGACCGAACCTATCGTGTTCCGGGTCGACCCGGCCGACCCCGCGCCCGAATGTGATGACGTGCCGAACGAGTTCGCCGAACGCGGCGTTTTTGCATGGGCAGATACCTTCGCGAGCGTCTGATGTCCGGCACCGCGCTGGACCGCAACGCGATCATCATCGGCCTCCGTGATCTCGTCGCCGAGCTTCGTAATTCGGGTGAGGTGGCCGGCATCCGGCTCGTGGGCGGTGCGGCACCTGCCCTGTGCTATTTCGATCGGGGGACCACGCAGGACCTGGATGTCCTTCACGTCCGCCCCGGCTCGGACGATTCCGTCGCTGCCGCCGCCGAACGAGTCGCACTGAAGCATGGGTGGGACGCGAAGTGGCTGAACTTCGAGGTCACGAAGGCCGACGCCGTCCCGACCCTCGGCCGCGTCGTCGAGTGGGAGACAATTGACGATGAGGACGGCATCGTTTGACTAAAGCTCTCGTTGACGTCGGCTTCGAGTCCGCCGGTGAAAGCCCAGACGGCCATCAGCACCGGTGGACCCGCGGCGATGCCACCATCGACGTCCTCATCGCAGAGCACGTCGGTGAGAAGGCCGCAGCACGACGAGGAGTCACAGGAGGCACCCCCCTGGAAGCCCGAGGATCCAACCAAGCAATCGACCGGGCTGAGCTGGTCACCGTCAACCATGATGAACGCCAGGCCCAGATCTGGCGGCCGAACCTTTTTGGGCTGACGCTGGGGCGTCGACCTGAGGATGCCTGATCGCACGCCATCAGAGCCTGCTGGGGCGGTTCTCAAGATGATGTTAGCGTCGAAGTCGCTGATACCGTCAGGAGTTCCAATGACCGACGCCCTACCCGTCACTTTCACTGCAGGCGATGCTGGCCAGTGGCGTATTGATCGCATCATCGCGGTGACCGGTGACGGGCTCCCCGCCGCCGCGCGTCTGCTGATTCGTGAAGGAGCGGCAGAGGATGAATCATGGTTGTCGGGGTCATCGGCCACGGACGCCCCGGGGTGGACCCTGCGCGGCACCGTTAGTCATCAGCGTTACACGACCGCTGCCGAACTGGCCGAGCTGACGGCGCGGTCACCGGCTCTGGGCCGACCCGGCGCGACCGTCGCCTCCTTTATCCCCATCACCAAGTCAAAGGAGTGGTGGGAACTGGCCCAAGACGAACGCCGGCAGATTTTCGAGGAAACCAGTCACCACATCCGACGTTCCATGAACTCGCTGCCAGCTGTGGCCCGGCGGCTCCATCACAGCCGTGATGGGGGTGGGCCGTTCGATTTTTTGACCTGGTTTGAGTACGCGCCCGAAAGTGTCGCGGATTTCGACGAGCTGCTCGATGAGTTGCGGAGCACCGAGGAATGGATCTTCGTCGAACGCGAGGTCGAGGTGCGCTTGTCGCTCGGTTCGCAGTGACGAGCGCCCCGACGCCGGTCAGTTAACCGCAGATGATGAGCAACGGGCGAGAATGTCCCTCCGGTTCTGGCCTTGGCGTGGTGTCCGGTGGCTGGGGCGTTGGTGGGTCGCTAGTTGCTCCGGGACGGTCCCCGTTCTGGAGCCGGCGGGGCTGCGGGCGGTGAGGCCACCCACCCGGACACAAAGTCACCGTCGTAGGGGGATTCCCAGCCGGGGTTCTTCGCTATGGGTATGTATGTCTCGGCGTGGGTGTTGAGCCAGTCGCCACCCCGCCCTCGGTTGTCGGCGATCTCGAGGGCCTACTCAAGCGCTCGGGAAGAGGGACGAATCTCAGCGTCGATATCGTCGGTGAGACCACGATCAGGGATGTATCGAAGGGACAATGCGGCGCCTCCAATGAAGTAGACACCGGTGCTCAAACCGTCGCCCTGCAGACGTTGGACAAGGTCCCGGAGGCCGTCGATCAGGTCGGCTCGGCCAAGACGGTTAGCACTCTGCGGCATTTTTAGACACTCGCCAGGACGGACTTGTCTAGTACTATATTGCGACGGGAGAACCCTGCCGGCACGTTCTCATCCCGAATCGTCCTCGTGTAAGTGCTGCCTGAAACATCCGTTGTTCCGGGGTGGGCGAGCAGCTCTTCGCTTTCCGAGCCGTCTGCGCTCACCATGAACGGCCGTAGCCGCGTGATGGCTGGGATGCCCGTTCCCCCACCCGCTTCGAACACCCGCAGGGGTGAACGTTGGCCTTTCCAGCAATCAAGAACCTCCATCGAAACGGGGGTGCGATACTACTGTTGCCGTATGTTCACGATCGAGCCGCTGCCCAGCCACCCCGCTCCGGATAACCCGTCGGGGAAGCTGATTCTCTTGCGCCATGGGGAGACGGAGTGGTCGAAGGATGGCAAACACACTGGGCTCACGGATATTCCGCTCACTGCCCGGGGAGAGGGACTTGCCCGCGGCGCGGGCAGGTTAGTGGCCGGTTACGATTTCTCCCTCGTGCTGACCTCGCCGCTGCAGCGTGCGCGACGCACCGCTGAGCTCGCTGGCCTTCATGCTGAGGTCGATCCGTTTCTCGTTGAGTGGGACTACGGCGGGTACGAGGGGCGTACGACGCGGGACATCCGCAGTGAACTCGGCTACAACTGGAGCGCATTCACCCACGGCGTGATTCGTGGTGAAACGCCTGGTGAGACGGTGGAGGAGGTCGCCGCCCGCGCGTCGCGGGTGCTCACGCGGGTGCTGCCTGCCATGGAGGAGGGAGATGTCGCCCTGATCGCGCACGGACATTTCCTGCGCATTCTCACCGCCGTGTACCTGAGGATGGCCCCTCGATTCGGTGCTCAAATCAGCCTGGATGCTGGATCAGTCTCCGTGCTGAGCTATTACCGAGAGCAGCCGGCCATCTTGTCGTGGAACTACGGAGCCGAACTGCCTTTGGTGCCCTCAGAGTCCTAAGTCGCGACCCAAAGTGCTGAAGGACTTGGGATCGCGGTGCCGACCGCGACGGTTCAAATGGTCATCATTTACTCATCACATTCATCTCGATTCGACCCAAATTGACAAAGTACAATTGCAGGCAGTGAACTGCCCGGTTCCCTGCAAACACAAGGGAATCCGCGAGTATTGCGGGATATTCGGCGAAGACAGAGTTAAGGCCTGAGCCTTCAAGGGGTCGCGGGTTCAAATTCTGTCAGTCCCACCAAAGGGCCATTTGCGAAACTCATTACGAAACGGTCCGGTCGAAACAAAAAGAAATCGCTCCTGAGGCTTCTCAGGAGCCATTTCTGGATTATGGGGTTCTCGCGTCCGTTTCCGGTCGCGATTCTTGAGTTGTGTGCGAGATCTGCGGCGACGGCCAGTCCGGGAAACCGGTGCTTCCCAGGGGTTTCGGAGTCGACGCGGACGGCGATATTGATTTCCCAGCCCCAGCGGAAGTTTGCGTTCCGGGCCTTCTTGATGGGTGTGGTTTTATCGACCTGCCCTTTGGGCGTCGACACCGCTGAGCAGCGAATGAATTTGCCCCTCGCGCTGGGTCCGATCCGAGTCAGTGTCCGCCGGACTATTGCTCGAGCGTCGTTAGTCCATGAGGTCGGGCGCGCGCCAGACTCCAGTGCGGCGGCATCCGTTGCCCTCGATTTGCACGGGTGGGATAGTGACCTCATGGTGTGGATGCGAGGGCTAGCCGGCGCGATGGCGATCGCCCTCGACGGCACGGGCGCCGGAGCGCCCTACGACTTCACGTGGGCGTTTGTCCTTCAACCTCGAACCGACGGGGCGACGCGGCTTGTCGTTCGCGAGCGGTACGCGTACCTCACCGACTGGGCCAAGGTACTCGTGGAGCCGATCGAGATGGTGAGCTTCCTCATGACCGAGCGGATGCTCCGGGGCATCCGGGACCGTGCGGAGCATTCTCCCTCGCGCACCTCCTTGCGGTCGCCGAACCATCGTTGAGCGATTCTTATTGAGATCCCTGTTCCTGGCGATACTCGGAAGGGGACGGGACGACCCCCTTGCTGATGAAGCCGGGAGAGAGTTAGAGGTCACTCGCTCCCGCTTCTGGCATCCGACCGCGTCGACGCGGTGGAGAACGGGTGGCCGCCTCGATGGGCAGTAACCCCGATCCGCTCGCCGAGAGTGGGGTGACCGAAGAGGCTCGCACCCAGGCCGCCCCGTCCAGATTCCGCCGTCGCGATGAGGACTCGCACATGTCGAGGGGTGCTCGGCCGGTAGCGGCGACGCTACTGTTTGTCGCTAGCCTGGGTCCGCGGTTCTGATCCGGTTCCTACGCCGTTCCTGAATGCCCACGCAGAACCCTGTCGGCATCCGCGATGGTGGCGCTGCATCGTCGTTAGGAAGTCACCGTGTTTTGCTGGAGAAATCGTTCGGGTCGAGGCCGGCGATTCGACGCGCATGCTCGTGGAGTGCTTCTTCGCTCACGGTGTGTCCAGCATCTGCGAATCGTTCACGCAGCGCGTCGAGGACTTGGGGCTCACTGTGGCCGGCGAGGTCAGCTTCCTCCTGTGCGAGAATCCCCGCCACCTTGTCCTCGTCCGATTTAGAATGCTGGTCTTGGATCGGTTCACTCTGTGTGCCGTCACCATTCATGCTGCTCCTCCGATCTCAAGGGTTCTGTTAGCAAGCCTAACGTTCAGAGTGAGACGCGGACAGGCTTTAGTGTGAAGCGGTCGACGTGGATCCGGATGTGCTGCGGGCGGCCGAGTTCGACTTCGCCGGCCCGAGCGTCGCCTTCGAACGCGTCGACGAAGCTGTGGCGGACCACCGCGCTGCGGAAGGGACGAAGTGGATGACCGGCCTCGGTCCCGACCTGGACAGGGTTTTAGCTGCCGGGCTCCTGGATGCCATCAGCGGATTCCTCAACGATTTCGGGGCGGCCGCGCCCCTGCCTGCGCTGATCTGGACGCTGGGGTTCGAATACGACGCGGTCTCGGTCAGGCCGAGCCGCTCCACGGCGCGGGCACGATGACCCACAGCACGACGGCTGGCTCGCCGCCCTCGACCTGCCAGGTGTGCGGCTCTCGACCGGGGAAAGTCAGTGCGTCGCCGGCGTGGACGGCCACGGTGCGACCGGCGAATCGCACGGTGAGTGATCCCGAGACGACGTGGAGCGCTTCGACGTCGCAGTTGATCGTGTACAGATCGGTCCCGCCGTGCGCGTCCGGCTCGAGTTCTGATCGCAGCAGCTGAACCCGCTCCTCGCCGCGCGGCGACATCAGTCGCTCGTCGGCGTGCACTCCGCCCAAGTTGATCCGCGGAGCGTCGGCGTACGCGACATGGTGAACGTCGGGCTCGGCGAAGAGCGCTCCGACGGGCAACGAGAGCACCTGACACAACTGGACAAGCGTTGCCACGCTCGGTGACGTCTCGTCGCGCTCGACCCGGCTGAGGAAGCCCTTGCTGAGGCCCGTCGTCTGAGCGACCTGGGCGAGTGACATGCCCTGAGCGGTGCGCGCGGAGCGCAGCTTGGCGCCGATGGGTGTCGCGGTGCCTTCGGCGGTGGGGTGGATGGCGCGCACAGTTCCTCCTCGAAGCTGCTCACACATTCGTCCTTGACGATCTGCACGGGACAGCGTACGGTAGCGCTGTAGTTGTCTATAGCGTACCGAAAGTTGTCAAATATGCAACCGTTCAGCAAAGATGCGACGGATGAGCCCCGCGGGCCGGTGGACGCGAGTGTCGTGCCCCGGTTTGCCGGAATCGCGACCTTTGCGCGACTCCCGCGGCTCGACGAGGTCGAGCGGGCAGACATCGCGATCGTCGGGATTCCCTTCGACAGCGGAGTGAGCTACCGACCCGGTGCTCGGTTCGGCCCCGCTCATGTGCGCGAGGCCTCGCGCCTACTGCGACCGTACAACCCTGCGCAGGACGTCTTCCCGTTCGACGCCCAGCAGGTCGCCGACGCCGGCGACATCGCCGCGAACCCGTTCGACATCGCTGCTGCCGTGGCCGAGATCGAGGCGGGCGCGCGCCAGCTCAGCGAGCACGCCGACCGACTAGTCGCCATCGGCGGAGACCACACGATCGCTCTGCCGCTGCTTCGCGTCGCGCACGCGCAGCACGGGCCCGTCGCGGTATTGCACTTCGATGCCCACCTCGACACGTGGGACACGTACTTCGGGGCGCCGATGACTCACGGGACCCCCTTCCGGCGGGCGTCCGAAGAAGGCCTCATCGACCTGACCGCGAGCATGCACGTTGGAATTCGCGGCCCCCTGTACTCGAAGGACGACCTCGAAGACGACGCCCGGCTCGGCTTTGCGATCGTCACGAGCGAATTCGTCGAAGAGCACGGGGTCGCGGCCGCCGTCGAACGCATCCGCGCCAGAGTCGGAGACGCGCCGCTCTACATCTCGATCGACATCGACGTACTCGACCCCGCCCACGCGCCGGGAACAGGAACTCCGGAGGCGGGCGGGCTCACGAGTCGAGAACTACTACGGATGCTGCGTGCCCTGGCCGACCTGCGCATCATCGGCGCCGACGTGGTCGAAGTCGCCCCCGCGTACGACCATGCCCAGCTGACCGCTGTCGCGGCCAGCCACATCGTCTACGAGCTGCTGAGCGCGATGTCGCCTGGGGTGACCCACCCCGACCGACAAAGCCCCAACCTGACGTAGAAGTCCCGAACCCGACCGACAAGCCCGACGCAGGAGACACCCATGACACTGCCCACCCCAACGGACGAAGAAGTCCGTGCCGCGGCATCCGCCATCGTCGAGGCGTTCGCCGCCACCGACGGCCCGCGCTACTTCTCACTCTTCGCACCTGACGCAACCTTCGTCTTCCACACCGAACCTGCGCGAATCGAGGACCGGGCTGCCTACGAAGCCATGTGGGAGGAATGGGTGGGCGGCGGCTGGAGCGTGCAATCCTGCGCATCGAGCGCGGCCGCGGTGCAGGCGTTTCCCGGCGGAGCCGTCTTCACCCACTCCGTCAGCACGAGCGTGAGCACCGCGGACGGACCCATGTCTTACCGGGAGCGCGAAACGATCGTCTTCCGGTCTGATTCTGCCGGTCTCATCGCCATCCACGAACACCTGTCACCCCAGCCCTGACCAGTCCCTATTCATCGAGGAGCCCAAAGATGTCGCTCTACACCCGTCTCGACCGCCGACTGGACACCAACTCAGATGACGCGGGCCCGGTTCGCGGAACCTACTCGCTCGGCCGCGTACTCATGATCTGGCTGGCCGCGAACCTTGTGGTCACCACCCTTCTGACCGGCACGCTCTTCGTGCCGGATGTGCCGTTCGGCCTCGTCATCGCTCTGATCGTGGGCGGAACGATCGTCGGAGCAGCAGTGCTCGTGACGGTCGGTGCGATCGGAACGCGCACCGGCCTGCCGACGATGGCAATCACGCGCGGACCGTTCGGGACGCGCGGGAGCCTGCTGCCGGTGGCCGCCAACGTGGTCATCCTCATGGGCTGGAGCTGGGTGCAGGCGATGCTCGCCGGGATCGCCCTCAACTACATCGTCGCGTCGATGACCGGGTTCTCGAACCCCGTCATCTTCGCGGTGCTCTGCCAGACGATCGTCGTGATCCTTGCGATCTTCGGCCACGCCGGAGTCGCTCGGGTGGAACCGTGGTTCGCCGCGGTCATCCTCGCGATCGCCGCCTACATCTTCGTCGTAGCGTTCTCTACGTTCCCGCCGGCAGAGTTCGCGGCCATCCCGGCGACGCTAGAGCCGTTCTACTCCCCGGGACTGGCGTTCGATGTCGTGGTCGCGACCGCCATATCGTGGACGGTGCTCTCGGCCGACTTCAACCGCTTCGCATCGACGACCCGCGCGGGCGTGGTCGGCTCGGGAATCGGTTACACCCTGTCGACGGTGATCTCGATGACGCTCGGCGCGAGCGCGATCGGCTACGTCGTCCTGCGGGGCGGCGACGCGATGGCGTTCGACCCTGTGACGATCATCGAACCCTTCGGCGCCCTGTTCGCGGTCGCGATCTTCCTATCCGTGATGGCGACGAACACGATGGTCGTCTACGGCATGGTCACAAGCGTGGTCAACGCGCTCCCCGGCCGCCGGGTGAAGTTCCTGCCCACCGCGATCGTCCTCGGGCTCATCTCGATCATCGGTTCGACCTTCTTCGGTCTGCTGGCCCAGTTCACGACCTTCTTGGTCACGATCGGTGCCCTGTTCGCACCGATCTTCGCGATCATGATCGTCGACTACTACATCGTCGCACGCGGCAGCTACAGCGCCGACATCCTGAAGGCTCAAGGCGGTCGCTACTGGTACACCGGCGGCATCAATTGGCTCGCTGTCGCGTCGTGGGTGGTCGGTGCGGTGTCCGCCTACGTGTGGGCGTACGTGTGGCCGCTTCCGTTCGGTGCGACCGTTCCCGCATTCCTTCTGACCTTCGCCGTGTACTTGGCCTTCTCGCTCGCGCGCCGCAGCAGGACGCCTTTCGAGCCCAGCCAGCACCTCGCCGATGCCGACACCTCTCGCTGACGGCCCTGGAGCGCCGCCGCGCGCGGCACTCCGGGACCTCAGTCACCCGATCACCGACGGGATGCCGGTGTATCCCGGCGACCCGGCGGTCCACGTCGAAGTCGCGCTGGTCCTCGACCGCGACGGGGTGGCCGTGACAGGGCTGCGAATGGGGTCTCATACCGGGACGCACATAGATGCGCCGTCCCATACCGTCCCCGGTGGCCGGACAATGGCCGATGTGGCCCTCGACGAGCTCCTCGGCGATGCGCTGGTGGTGCGGGTGCGAGCGCTCGCCGAGGGCGAGGTATACGGGTGGGACCGGCTGAATGCGGAGCATCCGCTACCGGATCGATTGCCCCCGATCGTCGTGATCGACACGGGCTGGGCGCGGTGGTTCGGCGACGCACGCGCAGTGCGGCATCCGGCCCTCGATGCCGGTGCCGCGAGCGAACTCGTCGCTCGCGGGATGCGGATCCTCGCGGTCGACACGCTGAGTCCCGACCCGACCGGCACGTCGTCGGCCGCCTTTCCCGTGCACGAGGTCGTGCTGGGCCGCGGCGGGCTGATCGTCGAGAACCTCTGCGGCCTGGATGACCTGCCGTCACAGGTGCGGATCGGCTTCTTCCCCCTGCGACTCGGCGGCGACGGGGCGCCGGTGCGCGCGGTCGCCTTCGTCTGAGGCCGAGCAGCGAATGAATTCGCGCCTCGCGCTGGGTCAGATCGGGAGTCAGTGGTCCGCCGGTCTCATCCGATGGAAGGTGTTTGGCCTTGTCCGGCCGAACGTTACTGACTAGGAGGAACGGAGTCGCTGAGAAGGGCTACTTCGAGACCGTCGAGAATCAGTTCGAGACCGAAGTCAAATTCGTTGCCGAAGGCGTATCCGGGTTGCAGGATCAGCGATACTGCCATCGCGGCGAGGTTCTTAAAGGAGTCGGCCATGGCTTCCTGCTGCGCCATAATGGCTTCGGTCGCGTCGCCGATGTCGCCGGACGGGTCGAGCGGCAGCGAGGCCTCCTGCTGGGCGAAGCCCAGCACGTAACTGTCCAGGATCGACATGGCGTGGCCCGTCATGGCCATCGAGAAGCCCGCAGCCGTTAAGCAGCCGATGACCGAATCGAGGTGACCGAGGGTCGCCGGTCCAGGGGATGTGCGGGCCTTCATGCTGATGGCCCAGGGATGCAGTGCCAGGACACTGCGCGTCGACCCCGCCCGCTTCCGCATGGCCGCCCGCCACTCGTCCCCAGCACTCGGCGTCGCGAATTCGGAGTGCACGATGTCGAGCATCCCGTCGAGAAGATCTTCCTTGTCCTTCAAATGGTAGTAGAGCGACATGGCCGTTATGTCGAGTGCGGCGGCCAGCTTGCGCATGCTGAGCAACTCGATCCCGGCGGCATCGGCCAGCGCCATGGCGACCCTGATTGCTCGCTCACGGGTGACCGGTGTTCTATCTTCAAGCTTCGCCATAGACATCACCATACGCCGTATGGTACTTTCGCACTGTTCACCATACACCGTAAGGTGCGACGACTGGAGATGAGAAACGTATGAGTAATACACGCACAATTGCCCGCACCGTCGGCGCGCTGATGCTTGCCGCCTTTTTCCTTTACGGCACTGGAAGCTCTATCGCGACGACCGCTTCCCCCGGCGGCCTCCTCACCGCAGGAGTGGTGCTCATGGTGTTGAACTCGGTGGCCGTGATCGCGATCGGAGCTGTCATGCTTCCTGTCCTTTGGCCACACGCTCCCGGAATCGCGGCCAGCTACCTCGCCACCCGGATCTTCGAGGGTGGGTTTTTGGCGGTCGGCGCGGTCGCGCTACTCGCAGGCATGGGCGGCACCAACTTCCTTGCATACAACATTGCGATGGCGGGCCTTGGCGTCGGTAGCCTGCTGTTCTGCATTGCGCTCTACCGCTCACGCCTCGTGCCACGGTTCCTGGCCGTGTGGGGATTTATTGGCTACGCGTTATTCGCGGGCGGGTGCTTTCTCGAACTCGCCGGCGTAGTGGGTGCCAGCCTCGTTTTCACCGTTCCGGGTGGCCTGTTCGAGCTGTTCTTCGCCATTTGGCTCATTGTGCGGGGCTTTGGCACGACCGCAGCCGTAACGGCTCGGGCATGACCGTCTCCTGTCCCACAAAAGGCCAGCCGTGATTGGGCACCGCTCCGGCCCGGCCACCGGTCGCGTCACCGCCGCCCGGCTGTGCGCAGCGCCGAAAGACGTTACCGGTAAGCGGTACCCTGCAGCCGAACTAGGAGGCACATCTTGAAGGCAATAGTTCAGCGGGACTACGGCGATGTAGAAGTGCTCAAAGTGGAAGACATCGACCATCCGGTCGTTGGTCAAAACGACGTTCTCGTCCGCGTGGTAGCCGCGAGCCTCAACCATGCCGACTGGATTCACATGTCGGGCACACCGCTTGTCGCGCGATTGGCCTTCGGCACTCGAAGACCGAAAGCGATGACGCGGGGCAAGGATGTCGCGGGCGTCGTCGAGTCGGTCGGCACCAACGTCACGGCCTTCCGCCAGGGCGACGAGGTCTACGAGAGCTCAGTTCAGGAACCTTTGCGGAGTACGTCGCCGCACCCGCCTCCCTTCTGGCGCGAAAGCCGGTCAATTTGACCTTCGAGCAAGCCGCCGCGGTGCCTCTGTCCGGGATGACAGCTTTGGTCGGCTTGCGCGATGCCGGTTCGGTGACGCCCGGTCAGCGGGTGCTGGTCAATGGGGCATCCGGGGGAGTGGGGACTTTCGCTGTGCAGATCGCGAAGGCGCTCGGCGCCGAGGTCACCGCCGTGAGCAGCGCCGCCAACGCTGCGCTCGTGCAATCACTCGGTGCCGACCACGTCGTATATTACGGCCGCGACGACTTCACCCGTGGAACCGCTCGGCACAACGTCATCTTCGATCTGATCGGGAACCACACGCTGACCGAATTGCGCAGCGCACTCATTTCCAAGGGAGTCCTCGTGCTCTCCAGTGGCACAGGCGGACGCGTGGTCGGGCCTACGGGGCGCATCCTCAAAGCCGTTGCCATATCGCCATTCATTGGCCAAAAACTCAAACCATTCACCCAGAATGGCAGCACGAAAACGCTGAACGAGCGACGCGACCTGATTGAGGCCGGGCGGGTGACCCCCGTAATCGATCGCATCTATGGGCTTGCCGAGGTGCCCGCTGCCATGCGGTACTTCGTCGACGAGCACGCCCGTGGAAAGGTCGCGATAAGCGTCTGATCTCGGAAGCGGATGGACCCGACCTCATTTAGCCGTTGGACCGGAGGGCTTCGATGAGCAGCGCGGTGAGCCCCCCCATCGGTCGCGAGCCAGGTGCGCCACGCATCCCACTGAGCGGGCGTCAGCAGCCCAAGGAACCAATCGACCATTGCGAGTAACCATACTCAGCCAATATGCAAACGTGGTGCTGGCCGTTGCCCCTCACCATGTGCTCGTCAACCTCACTAGTGCCATCGCTTTGTAGCTGTCATCGGAGTGGCCAGGGACCCACTCAGGCTTCGAGCTAGAGCGGCGGTCGGAAGTCGGTTCGCGTCTGCGAGTGCCGGCGGAGCGCGGCGAGCTGTTCGGCACGCTTGGGGAGCACGACGTTGGTCGCGTTCGTGCCCGTCACCACGACGGTCTGCTCGCCCAGCGCCAGGGTGATCTCGTCCGCGAGGCGCCGGCCCATTCGCGGTGCCAACTTCAGCAGCCGGTTGCCAAGTCGGGTAGGGCCAGCGGCCTTCATCTTCGCTGGCGTTGGGTAGCGCTGCAGCAGATCCAGCACCGCCGGATGGTCCAGGTGCGGGCCCAGGACCCGCTCCAACGCAGGGTGGATCTGGGCGAGCAGGCCCCGGATACGGTTGCTCGTGGCCGTGATCTGGCCGACGACATCGTCGTCGAAACCGCAAAGCATCGAGAGCTCAGCGACCTGCTCATCGGCCAGCTGCAGCGACCGCAAAGCGTGCGGGAGGCTCCTCGCGGCTTGGGCGATGATCGCGGCATCGCGGGCGTCGGTCTTGGCTTCGCCCGCGTGCAGGTCCGCGACGCGCCTCATTGCCAGCCCCGGCAGGTAGCCCACGAGCACGTCTGAACCGCGGCATCCGGGCAATTCAGGCGACTGAAAAGTCCCCCTGCTTCGCCCGCAAGCCCAACCGCCAACGGGAGGGTTCATAGCGACCGGTGCGTCCGGTGGCGACATCGGTCGAGCCATCTCGTCCCTCGGGCCCGCGGCTGGACCGGCGACGCGGCCGACTGCCATACTGGGCGCGGCGGGGAGGGGACCTGATGCCACGACTGACGACATCCGTTCTGGGGAGCATCGCTCTGGTGCTAGTGCTGGTGGCCTGCTCGCCCCCGACAACCCAGACTCCACCGCTCGACACGGCCGTTCACACTGATGCGTCGGCCCCGCCCGACGGCGCGGTCGACGTCGTCATCCCCGACGGTGTCATCGGCACGGCCGAGCTCACGTCGGCCTCGGGGGACGACACCGTCTCCGGAACCGTCGTCGTCACGGCCGCAGGCGGCGGGTTCGACGTCGCACTGAAAGACTTCCACTCGGACGTTCCCGGAGGCTTGCAACTGTTCTTCAGTCCCTGGTCGGAGACCACGACTTGCCTGGCCGACATGTACAACTTCTCCTTCGGCAACCTATCCACGGACGCCGATCAGCCCGGGCTGAGTTTGGGAGACAGAGACTACTCCCGGGGCAACCCCAGCTACTTCCTGACTGCCGTCATCACGGAGACCGACCCGAGCACGACCGATCCTGACGGCTGCGTGCTCACTCCCCGGGCGGTCGGCACGATCACCTGGGACGTGCCGGACACCCGGCCCGGGCTGCTCGCCGTTGACACCGGTTCCCGGTTCGGCGCCGGCGGCGCCACCGCCACAACCGATGGTGCCCCCATCTCCTACCGGGCGGTCGCTGGCGACACGCTCAACGACATCGCCGACCGCTTCGGCATCACGGTCGACGATCTCGGCTTCCTCAACCCACTGACTAGCCGCCAGCTCCGGGCCGGTGACGATTTGAACCTCCAGGTGGCACTGCGTGGCGGCGCCTCGGTCCCGCCGCCTTGGGCCTGAACGCCGCTTCAGGGCATGAACCGCCGCCCAGGGATAGTGGCCGTGTAGAAACCTCCTCCGAGCGCGTGTGTTCTTGTTCTAATGCGGCACGGTGAGGCTGAGCCAGCGTTCTTCGATGGCGTAGCCGAGGTGTTCGTTCATACGGATGCTGCCGGCGTTGACTTGAGCACCACCCGTGCCGAAGATCCTGACGCCGTCGTGGGCCAACGCCGTGATCGATGCGGCCTTGACGGCAACGGCGAGCCCTCGTCGGCGGTAAGTGCGGTGGACGGAAGTGAATTCGGTTTCCGCGCGCGCGGCAGTCAGGCTCATTACGCTGACGGCCACGAGTTGTCCGTCATGGATGGCGCCAAAGAGACGGCAGCCGAATGTCCACAGGTCGAGCACGTCGGACTCGTCGCGGTGGGGCACGGATGTCGCTGGCGTGTACGGGTAGTCGGCGTGGTTCATGGCTTCGAGTGCTGTGACCTGAGGCGCCCAGCTGGCATCGAGTTCCTCGATCCGGAATCCTTGGCCTGTTGCCGCGACGACGGCGGCGTTCAGGACCTTCAGGTTGGGTGGATCGCTCAGGCGCAGGCGGGCACCCCACGATTCGCCGACAACGAAGTACCCCGCCTCGGTTAGACGCTTCAAGCGTGGATCGTTGACTTGGACTACCTGAATATCCGCGTTCACGGGGCCTTCAGGCTTGCGATCATGTCGAGAAGTCGGTCGCGGTCGCGGCGGTACAGTGCGGCATGCTCCAGGAAATCATTGCGGCCCGTGTCGGCGGCACGTTGATCCGTGAACACGGCCAGATCCTCCATGCGGTGCGCTGCCGCCCGAAGAACGGCAGCCTGGTCGAACTCATGGCCGTAGGAGCGAATGAGCGCATCGAGCCGGCCGAGGCGAGCATCCCAGTCCGGAGCGTCAGGGTCTGCGTACTCGCCGAGCGGGACGAGTCGATATGCGAGGTACGCGAGGTCCCAAATCCGTGGCCCGGGGGAGGCCATGTCAACGTCGATGAGACCGGTGATGTGCCCGTCTTGGAAGACCATGTTGTACGGTGCGACGTCGTTCAGGCACACCACCTCGATTGGTTCGTGTGCAGGCAACTGCCATTCAGCGGCCGCGTGCGCGAGGGGTGCGCTCGCGTCATGTACCCGTCGGAGCAAGGACCCAGCCTCGTGCAGGATCGTCGACGACCAGATCCAGCTGGGCAACGGGTAGTTGCCGACGATTCCCGGAAGGTAGGAGAGCACTTCGCGGCCCTGCTCGTCCATGCCGAAGGGCTCAGGTACTGCCGTCACTCCCGCCGCGCGGAGTGTGCTCAGAAGTTGATGTACCGCGGGAGTCCAAGGACCGGCGGGGCGGTGAACGGTATCGCCCACCCGCACGACCATGCTCGAGTTTCCACCGGCCAGAACCTCTTCATCCATCCCACCAACCTAAAGGCTGCAAGCGGAACCTCAGGGCGAAATGTCGTGCACCCGGGTCAGACGGAGCCTCGCCAGTTCGTGACCGCGGCCCGGTTGGCGTCGTTGAGTCCCGGGGATTCGAGGAGTGTGACCAGGTCGAGGCCGAGAAGTGCGGAGCGAAATGCGCCCTCTATTGTCGTGCCGTGAGTTGTCGTGGGAGGCTACCGAGATCGCGTGCGTTCACCAAACCTTCGATCCGAAGAGCCCGGCCCTCATGTTTCGCCTCGTTGACCATGGGCTCAGCTTAGGAGCGAGAGGGCGCTCGAGTACCAGTTATCGCGCAACAATCATTGCGCAATAACTGTTGTTCTTATAGGGTCAGCGGTATGTCCCCCCGCGACGCTTCACGCACCACGCTCAGCTCGGCTGCCTCCATGCGGGTCCTCGCGCATCCGACCCGGTTGCGTCTACTCGGTCTGCTTCGCGAACGCGGCCCGTTGACTGCCGCGCAGCTCGGCGACGTCGTCGATGAGGCTCCTGGTACCATCAGCTACCATCTCGGCAAGCTTGCCTCCATCGCCCTGATCGAGCCCGCCGAGGCTCAGAGCACCGACCACCGCGAACGTTGGTGGAAGGCCACGACCCTACTGACCAGTTGGGAGCCCGCCGATCTGCTCGACGACCCCGATAAGCTCGCGGCGTCTTCTGTTCTGCAGAAGTCGATTGCTCAGGCCTACGCCGCCCGGTTTACGGACTACATCGACGCGACACCTGCCCTGCCTCGTGAGTGGGTCGCGGCAGGCGCGAGCGGGGATCGCAGCCTGCGTCTAACGGTCGAGGAGCTGGGCACCATGCGTGCCGAGCTCGAAGCCCTGGTCACCCGGTGGGTCGACGCGAGCGCTGCTCACGACCCGGCGACGGCCGATGGCGCCGAGCCTGTGGTGCTCGTCTACCAGGCCTATCGCCGTCCCTGAGTCAGACCGCCGATGAGCAAGAACATGAAGGAGGCGCTGCCTCGCGACCGCCGCGCAACCGGCGCCCTCTCGGCCCTGCTGGCTGCCCACGCGATCTCGCAAACGGGCAACGTGATCACAGCGTTCGCCATCCCCTTCTACGTCCTCGGCCTCGGCGGGTCGGGCGTCGAGGTGGGAATCGCGGCATTCTTCGCTACCGCCCCGGTTGTGGTCGGCGGGGCGCTCGGCGGGGTTGTCGTGGACCGGGTGGGTCACCGCCGAGCGGCGATCGTTGCGGACCTCGTGAGCGGTGCCACCGTGCTGGCCATGCCGGTACTGGCGCTGACCGTCGGGCTGCCATTCTGGGCCCTTCTCATCCTGGTATTCGCGGGCGGACTACTCGACACCCCGGGACAGACCGCCCGCCGCGTCATGCTGCCCGGGCTGACGGTAAGGGCCGGCGTGCGGATCGAGCAGAGTGTCGGGCTTCTCGACGGCTCTGAGCGCTTCGCCAAGCTGATCGGCGCCTCGATCGCCGGCCTGCTCGTCGCGCTCCTGGGGCCGATCGCAGCCCTCTTCGTCAACGCGGCAACGTTCGCGGTCTCAGCACTGCTGACCTGGGCGTTCGTGGCAGCCGTCCCTGCCACCGTCAGGCTGAGCGGCGACAGCGTTGACACTCCCCATACCTCGTATTGGGCCGACCTGGCTGAAGGCTTTCGCTTCGTCATCCACGACCCGCTGATGCGTTTGGTCGTCGGCCTCGTGCTGGTCACGAACCTGCTCGACGCCGCCCGCGGCTCGACCCTGATGCCCCTCTACGCGAACGATCGTCTGGGAGGCGCGGCCGCTCTGGGTTTGCTGGTGGCGGTCATGGGCGGTTGCGCTCTGGTGGGCAACGTGGCCTTCGGATTCGTCGCTCACCGGGTGCCCCGCCGCGTGACCCTGGCGGTTTGCTTCGCCGTGGCTGGCGGCCCGTCGAGCGCTGCCTTCGCTATCGGTGCGCCGCTGCCCGTGCTCGTCGCGATGACCGTGCTCTCGGGCCTGGCGGCTGGGGCGATTAATCCGATTCTCGGCGCGGTGGAGCTTGAACGCGTTCCTGAACACATGCGCGGCCGGGTGTTCGGCTTGATCAACGCCGGTGCGTGGGCGGGGGTGCCGTTCGGCGCCCTGCTCGGCGGCATCGCCGCCGACACGATCGGACTGTCGCTCGCCTTCGGAATCGTCGCGGTCGTCTACACGCTCGTCACGCTGAGTCCACTGACCGGAGGAGCTTGGCGGCACATGGAGCGGCGCCCGGCCGTGATGCCCGCGAAGTGAACGCCCCGAACGCTCGCCAGTCCATGCCTGGTAACCTGTGCCCCGAGATGGAAAGCGCGTCCACTGGTTCTGGGGCGTTGCTGGCATCGTCACTCTCTCCTCAATTGGCAGCATCTCCAGTGCCGCCGAGACGCTGCTGGTGTAAATGACCAATTTGTAGATCGCCAATCCGCGGCGGGCAACAATGGTTGGACGCGGCAGCTGTACCAGCACTCATCTCCCGCGTCTAAGGAAGAATATTCATGGCTTCTCGAACCCCCAGGCTCTCTCTGGTCGTACTTATCGTGTTGGCCCTCAGTGGGTGTTCGGCTGGTGTTGGCGCCAGCGATACAGCGTCGGCTACAGGGGGAGCGATCGAGTTGGCAGTATCGGAGACGTGCGCTGATGGGGCGGACCCGCAATGCGTTCAGGTCAATGGCGAGAATGTTGTTCTCCCATCCGCACTTGAGCGAGCTGGAGTGAAGGATGCCACCATCGCCGAAGGTGAGGGGCAGAACGCGGTTGACGTGACGTTCACCGAAGACGGGGCGATCGTCTTTAACGCCCTCACGGTGAAGGCTGTCCAAGCCGGAGATTCGGCGCGCCTGATTATCAAGATCGGCGGCGAGATACAGGCTGCCGCCGTGGTGATGGAAGCCTTGGAGGATGATCATGTGCAGATCAGCATCGCTCCAGACGACAACGCTCAAAGAATCGTAGACCTGATTCACAAAGGCTGAGAAGCGTCGGCGCTCTGGCTCCGACTGGTGTCGATCCGTTCACCCACGAAATCCACAGTTGTGCCGGCGGCGACAGTATGAGAACTACCGCCCTTGTTCCGGAACCGGGGGCGAGACCCGGTATGCTTCGATGAGCATCATCCAATTGGTAGGCTAGAACGCATTCCAAGTGGAGTGCGTCCACCCCATGCCCCCGGCCAAGTCTCGCCGGTCGCATCGTGGGAGCCGCCGCGGCAAACGTGACGACGTGCGTCAAGCGTATTTTGACGCGACCCACTGCCCGTAGTGGCCCGCCTCCTGTTCGGGATCCTCAGCTGGGCGAGCATGACCTGCCATTAGTGCCTGTTTTGCGCGCCGAAAAGCCGTGTGAACCTGCGACAAGTAGGAGGAACATGCCATGAAGATCCCCGCCATGAAACGAAGAGATTTTCTCAAGGTTGGCGGTGGTGTGGTCGCTGGCGCGGCCGTTGGCATCACCGGCACGAACGTTGGCAACAATCTAGGAGCCGGTGGGGAACTCGCGGCTGTGGCCTCAAGCCGGGGACTGACCGGTGCCGAGGCCCGTGCGGCTCTGACGTCGGTGGTGCCACCCGGCAAGTATGATCCGTTCTTCATGTTCGCGTCCGGCGGGCACTCCGGTCAGATCTCGATCATCGGCATCCCTTCGATGCGGCTGCTAAAGATCATTCCCGTGTTCTCTCGCGATTCATTCTCTGGATATGGCTTTGGTACGGACGTTGACGGCGTCATCCCGCGGGGGTCCGATCCGACCAAGAGCAATCTGCTGAGCTGGGGCGACACCCACCATCCCGCCCTCTCGGAAACCGAAGGCCGGTATGACGGCCGCTGGCTGTACGTCAACGACCGTGCCAACGGGCGGATCGGTATGGTTGACCTCGCCGACTACAAGACGAAGCAGATCTACGACATCCCCAACATCGGCAGCGCTCACGGCGGAGTGTTCGTCACGCCCGATTCCGAGTACGCCCATGTGTCGTCCATCACTCCCCGGCCGATTACCGATAACGGATATGCGCCGCTCGAAAGCTACGCGGACCTCTATCGAGGCTTCTCGAGCTGGTGTGCGATCGACCAGACGACGGGCCACCTGGTGCCCGAAAAAAGCTTTCAGATCGAGCTCCCACCCTATAATCAGGATCTCGCGGACATGGGCAAGCTGGCCAGCGCGGGCTACGGGTTCCTGAATTCGTTCAACGCCGAGCTCTCGGTCGGCATGTCTCACAAGAACCCGCCGATTGAAATCGGGGCGGCCAAGAACAAATACGACTACCTCCACGTCATTGACTGGAAGAAAGCCGAAAAGGTCGTCGCGGCAGGCAAGATCATTATGCGGAACGGCATCCGCGTGATCCCGTTGCAAGTGGCCATCAGTGAGGGCATCCTGCACTTCATTCCTGAGCCGAAGAATCCGCATGGAGTTGAGGTCTCTCCCGACGGAAACTACATCGTGATCGCGGGCAAGCTCGACCCGGCCGTGACGGTGTACTCGATCACGATGATCAAGAAGGCCATCGAGGACAAGAACTTCGAGGGCACGGACCGCTACGGCGTTCCGATCATCCCGATCACGGCCGTCACTGCGGCGCATATCGAACTCGGTGCCGGGCCGCTCCATACGCAGTACGACGGCAAAGGCAACGCGTACACGAGCCTCTTCATTGACAGTGCGATCATCAAGTGGACCCTGGGTCCCGATGCCGGTGTGACTGAAAAGCCGTTTACCGTTCTTGAGAAGATCCCCGTGCACTACAACATTGGCCACCTCGCGATCCCCGGCGGAGACACCGTAGCGCCGGTCGGGACGTACATGGTCGCCCTCAACAAGTGGTCGCTCGATCAGGTGCAGAAACTTGGTCCGCAGCATCCGGTGAACTTGGAGCTTTTCGACATTAATCACACGCCGCCACGCGTGCTGAGCAGTTTGCCCCTCGGCGGATCCGAGCCGCACTATGCGCAGATTATCAGCGTCGACCGGCTCAACCCGCTCACGGTCTACCCTCCGGGTACCAGCCCGGAGACCATGGCTAAATCGGAGTTCGCGACCGCCTCCGGGCAGGAGCGAATCGTGCGCGCGGACGGCTTCGTCGATGTCTACGCGACTGTCATGCGCAGCCACTTCACTCCGGAGCAGATCCCGGTCACTGTCGGTGAGAAGCTGCGCATCCACCTGACCAACATCGAGACAGCGGAAAACGCCACACACACATTCGCAGTGCCCAATCACAACCTTCAGGCCACGCTCGACCCGGGGGAGACCGTGAGCGTGGAGTTCACCGCCGACCGGGTGGGATCGTTCGCCTTCTACTGCGCTCAGTTCTGCTCTGCCATGCACATGGAAATGTACGGGTGGCTGCTTGTAGCACCGGCGGGTGCCTGATGAGGCCGGCATCCTCGCGACGCGCGGGCCTTGCATCGTTGTTCTTGACCGTGGTCCTGCTGGCGACGGCATGCAGCACCGGCGGGGCTCAGCCTGACCGGTCGGCGACGTCCTCGTCCAGCTCGTCCACCGCGGTGCTTGCCGTGGTCGGCAAGGAGTTCTCCTTTACGCCGGCCGCCCTCACTGCGGTCGCGGGCGAAACGACGATCCGCTTCACGAACAAGGGAACGACAGGGCATGACCTCTTGATCGATGAGTTGCATGTGCATCTCATGGCTGATGCCGGTGAAACCGTCGAGGCAGACGTCACCCTCGCACCGGGCACATACGCGGTGTACTGCTCGATACCCGGGCATCGGTCAGGCGGAATGGAAGGAACGCTGACGGTCTCATGACGGCAAAAACCGAAGGTTTCGCCCGCTTTTTCCGGCGAGGTTCGGTGACGCGAATCGGAATCGCGCGGAGCGTTGCCGGTGCCGCCGGGATCGCTTTGGTACTCGTCGCTGCCACATTGCCGATCTGGCAAATGAGGTTCCTCGCCCCCCAATACCCAGCCGGCCTCGACATCAAAGCGTACGGCAACAGCGTCAGTGGCGACCTGAGTGAGATCACGGTGCTCTCGCATTACATCGGGATGCCGCGCTTCGACGCTACGGGGATGCCCGAGATGACGCTGTGGCCGTTTGTGATCCTGCTCGCTGTGCTGGGAGTAATCATTGCGACAGCGGCGGACAGAGCCTGGTGGCGACGTCTCGCCTGCACCGGATTGTGGCTTATACCTGTCGGGGCGCTGGCCGATGTGCAGTTCCGCCTCTGGCAGATGGGACACAACCTGGATGGTTCCGCACCGATGACCATCGACTCTTTCACCCCACTGGTCGTGGGCCCGACCGTGGTTATGAACTTCACAATGTGGGGCATTCCCGGATCGGCTCTCGCGCTGATCGCGGCCGCCGCCGCACTGGTGACGTTCGCCCCGACTATCCCACGACGCATCCCACGGCGTGTCTCCGAGCGCTGAACGCAGCGCTCACCCGTTCCACTCACGAACACCAAGCAGTTTGGCAGGACATTCGAATGTCTAATAAAGCAGACGAGCCAGTCGAGGCAGGCGACAACCGGGTGAGAAAAACCGGCGTCGGCACGGAAGGCAAGTCGCACACTCTCAGCCGTCGCAACCTCCTCGCCACCCTCGGGATCGCGGCAGCCGGCGGAAGTGCCATAGCCCTCGGGTTCCTCAACGACGACGCGGAGGCGACAACCGGGCAGGGAGGAACGAATGGAAAGAAGGGGAAAGGACCGGAGCACGCGTGGTGCATGGTCATCGACCTCCGAAGCTGCGACGGCTGCAAAGCGTGCACAATCGCCTGTCAACAGCGGCACAAGCTACCGGAGGAGCAGACCTGGATAAAGGTGTATTCGATGGAGGACAGCACAGGGGGCACCTATCCGATGCCACGGCCGTGCATGATGTGTGAGAACCCGCCGTGCCTGTCGGTCTGCCCGGTGAGCGCCACCTTCCGCACTGACGAAGGGCTCGTCCTCGTCGACCCGAACACCTGCGTCGGCTCCCGGGCCTGCATGGCGGCCTGCCCCTACGAGGCGCGCTACTTCAACTGGAACGAACCAAAACCAGTCACCATGATGCCATTCCCTCCGACGCCGCAAATGCCGGTGCCCCAACAGAAGGGAACAGTCGGCAAGTGCGTTCTATGCGCAGACCGACTGCCGTACGGTGAACTACCCGCGTGCGTGACCGGCTGCCCAATGGGTGTCATGTATGTCGGCGACCTGATCACCGACGTCGCCGTGAATGGCCTCGGTGACGTCAAGGTACTCTCCGAATTTCTCAAAGAGAACGACGCCGTGCGATTCAAGGAGGAACTCGGGACCAACCCGCGGGTTTACTACATTCGCGGCCACGGACAGGACCTCTCGTGAGCAACCCGGTCCGGGCCGCAGCGCTTCGCCCATTCGGGACCCCCAGCCGCCGCTACTGGTACGCGATCACCGCCCTCGGCATTGTGGTCCTGGCCGGTGTCGTCGCCTGGATCGTACAGCTTGTGTTTGGGATGGGCGTCGCCGGCTACAACGATCAGGCGTTCTGGGGCATCTACATCGCCGACGTGATCACATTCATTGGGGTCAGTTACGGCGGAGCGGTAGTTTCCGCGATCCTGCGCCTCACCGGCGCCGACTGGCGTGCACCGCTAACCCGGCTTGCCGAGGGCACCGCAGTAGTAACTGTGCTTGTGGGCACGGCACTCATCATCCCGCACCTGGGACGCCCGGAGCGCGTCTGGGAGCTGTTGACCCAACCAAACTTCGCGGCCCCAGTGTTCTGGGACTTTATCGCCGTGATGACCTATACCGCCGCATCCCTGGTGTTCTTCCTGTTGCCACTCGTGCCGGACATGGCCATCCTGCATGGTGAGGGCCCGCACCGGCTCGGCCGGTTCAGAGCCGGCTTGTACAGAGTCCTATCTCGCGGCTGGGTGGGTAACCCTGTACAACGGAGGGTGCTGAACCGGTCACTTGGACTGGTGTCGATCATGATCATTCCCTTGGCGGTGTCGGTGCATTCCGTGCTGTCATGGGCCTTCACACTAACCAACCGCCCCTGGTGGAATGAAAGCATCTGGGCGCCGTACTTCGTCGTCGCAGCACTCTACTCGGGCGTAGCGCTGGTCATTCTTGTCGTCGCGTCATTCCGTCGTGGCTACCACCTGGAGGCGTTTATCACCCCAAGACACTTCGTCCGTCTCGGGATGCTGCTGGTCACTTTCTCCGCGACCTACCTCTATATGACCTTTGCGGATCTCCTGCCTGGCGCGTACATCGGTGAACCAGACACCCTCGCAGTGTTTCACGAGCTCCTGCTCGGCCGCCTGGCCGTCTGGTTTTGGCTATTCGTTATCGTCGGGGGCGTACTGCCGATCGTGATCATGGCGTTGCCCTGGACCAGGAATGTGTGGGGCATCGTCACAGCGGCGGCCCTCGTCGTTCCGGCAATGTGGCTGAAACGGATGCTCATGGTCGTTGCTCCGGCCACATTCGACAACATGACCGGAACCTTCGGCGACTTTCGAATCACATGGGTCGGAGTGGCCATGACCCTCGCCGCAGCGGCCGCCGTTCCGCTGCTGCTCATGCTGCTCTTCCGGGTGGTGCCCCTGTTGTCCATCGACGAGATCGAGGAGATCGACGCCGCAAATGGGACTGTCCGGAAAGCAGAATCCGGGCAAAAGGTCGATGGTAACGGGCGGATGGCCCGATCCGTGGGTATCGTCGTCCTGCTCGTGGGGCTAATGGGTGGGGCGGCAGTCGGGGCTGCGGCTCCCGCTCAGGCGGACACGACGTCAGACACGGCATCCATCGCCCTGACCGGGGTGGAAGCGACCGGCCTAGTGCGGCTCACCGCGACCCTCACCGATCCGGACGGTCGACCCATGTCCCAGGGGGATGTCGAATTCCTCACGACGACGAGCGCACTGGGGGAACGGCTCCTTCCCCTGGGCACAATCGCCACCGATACCACGGGCGTCGCCGTCCTGACCCTGGGCGGAGACTCTGACCACCTCTACCGGCCGTCAGAGGCCGGGCCGCAGGAATTCTTCGCCCACTACACACCGTCTATGGGCGAGCAACCGATCACAGACTCGGTAACCGTGAATGTCACGGTGGGCCAGTCGGCATACCATCCGGCCGAACCCAAACCCTTTGTCACGACGGGAAAGGTCACGGTCATAGCGATCTTCACCATCGTCGCCGCCATCTGGTTGACGTTGACCGTGCAGGTTGTAAAGGTCCGACGGGTCTGTACCGACGCCCAGCTCAACCAGGACACGCAGGGCAGCGAGGGCGGGAAGGTCATCTCCGGCTGACCCCGGACCAGCTACGAAAAAAGGAACGTCCGCGACAATATCGCGGGCGTTCCTTGTCTGCCCTTTGGCACCGTCTCAGAGACGGGGGGCAGGCTCCGGTGACTCGGGTGTAGCGGCCACCGGGGCATCGAGGCCTGATTCGGCGGGGGTCGTACTCTGCATTTCGCTCTTCAAAATCTTTGTCGACTGCCCAAGGCTGCGAGCAAGGGCGGGAAGTTTGGACGAGCCGAAGAGAAGCACGACGATTGCAAGGATGATCAGGGAATGCCATCCGGTTAGGTTGCTGAACATGCGGGTCCGATCTGTGATTCGGTAGGGGTGTCGATACCGCCCCCATCAAGGGGGAGGTGGACAACGTCAATCCGAAATCTCCGCGGCCGCTCAATCGCGACGCTAAACGTCGTTGAACGCATCCGAACTAGCGATGACCTACTAAGTAATTTAGCACTCTGCGTTGCGGACCCGGAGTGGGGACGACGACGAGTCGATATTCGGGTGAGCAATGAGGTCGTTGTAGCCGCCGAAAGCATTCGAAACTTTTAATTCTTCAGCGAGCTGGTCGGCGCTTTCCTGGCTCCGGCTCAAGACGGGGACAAGTCGAGCTGATTCAGTCTTCTCAGCGGGAATGTGGCCTCCTTGGTCCAGCCGCCGGCCCCGATGATGCCGACTGTGACGGTGTAAGTACCGCCGACAATGCGCAACGCCGCGGCGTTCTCATCCCAGTGGGTACAGCTCCGCGGTTCGAGGGCGAGTTGAACGGCCTCGCTCTCGCCCGCGTGGAGGTGCACTCGGGTGAAAGGGGCGATTTGTTGCAGGTGACCAGGCTCTGCTCCTTGGTGTCCCGCAGGAGTGAGATGTTCCCGGGCGAGCCGGATCCGCCAGCAGGCACGGCGCGACTCTCCTCGCACGCCACCACCTCCTGGGTACCCCAACGTGCTGGCCTGAAGTACATGCGGACCGACGTTTTTTTATTTGCGGCCAGCAGACCCCACCGATTCCGCGGGCCCCCTTGATGCCCTACTCTGACGACACAAGAGATTTTCACTGCGGCATTGTGCCGTGGTATCCGAGTGAATCTCCCCACCCGGGAGCTTCCATGCGCGCACACCGTCACATCCGATCCGCGGTCGCGGTTTCGGTCGTGTTACTTACCATCCTGGCCGGATCCACCGGCATGGCTGCCGCCCCCAGCGCGTCAGCCGCGTCGAGTGCCACCACTCTCTCATTGAGCCCGAATACCGGCCCGGCCGGCTCCACACTCACCGCCAGCGGACGCGGATTTCCGCGAAACACCGCGGGCACGGTGACCATGGGAACTACCCGTCTTGCGGTTCAAACCTGGGCGAACGGAACCTTCAGCGCCGATCTGACGGTTCCCAACACCACAACCAGCATCCTGCCGGTGACGGCAACAGTAGGCACCGTGACGGCCAGCGCGTCCTTCATCGTCAGCTTCGCCCCCGTCTCCACCGCGGTGGACCCGGCAGCCGCCACCACCCTCACCCAGCAGGCCATTAAAACGAGCGCCCCGATCAGCGCGTCCCGTCTACGTTTCGGGGTGGCCACCCCGGGCGGCGCCCTGGCGAATTCCGAACTGGACGCGGTCGCCACTCTCGTAAACGAGAGCCCCTCGATCGTGATGTCGTACAAAGACTTCAACCAGGCCTTGTCGATCGCCGAACTCGACTCCGTGCGGGCGCGCGGAGCCACGAGCCTAATCACCTGGGAACCCTGGGTTTGGGGCGGCGGGCTAAGCCAGCCGGCCTACTCTTCTACTCGCGTCACTGACGGCACCTACGACACCTACCTCACCCAGTGGGGCCAGGCCCTGGCCGCCTGGGGGCAGCCGGTGATGCTTCGCTACGGCCATGAGATGAACGGCAACTGGTATCCCTGGGCGGATAGCGTTAACGGCAACGCCCCGGGCGACTACGCCGCGGCCTGGCGCCACGTGCACGACGTCGTCGCCGCAGCCGGAGCCACCAACGTGTCCTGGGTCTGGAGCCCGAACATCCCGTTCACCGGTTCGACCCCGCTGGCCGGCCTTTACCCCGGCGCCGCGTACGTCGACGTCGTTGCGCTGGACGGGTACAACTGGGGTACGTCGGCGGCCTGGAGCACCTGGCAGGCACCAGCGGCCCTCTTCGACACCGGGCTCGGCCAACTGCGCGCACTGGCGCCCGGGAAGCAGATCATTATCGCCGAAACCTCGTCCGCCGAGGCCGGCGGGTCGAAGTCGAAGTGGAACACCGCCTTGGTGGCCTACCTGGCGAAGCAACCCGACGTCACCGGTTTCGTCTGGTTCCACTTCCTCAAGGAGACCGACTGGCGCATCAACAGCTCCACAACCTCCACAAGCTCCCTCACCAAGGCATTGGCGGCGCGCTCGGTGAATTGAGCCGCCAGGTTGGTGACAGCCGACCGCTGAAATAGGAAGAACCCCTGGTTCTGACGAAGATGTCAAAGTCGCCACGAACAAGGAAGTGCTCTCGTCCCACGCTAATGACCGATTGAACCATCACGGAAGGGCTGTGCTCGTTCAGCGCGTCATCGGTAAAGGCCAGCCAGTGACTCATGTTGCGAAGGAACTCGGCATCTCGCGGCAGTACTCCCACCGGTGGATTACACCGATACCGCACCAAAGGCGACGCTGGCCCGGCCGCCAAGTTGTCCGGGACGTAGTTATGAGAATCGGCGCGCCGCTAAATTCCGGCGAACGCGGAGGGATCCAAGACATGGGCGTGAGACTTCTCGTATCCCTAGGGTTACAAGGCAACTTCGCGGATCGCACTCGGGCGGGGTAAGAACTTGCCACAGCGTGACGAGACGTGCGATCGGCGCCTCGGTCAAGCCCCGGCATAGACCTGCGCTTAAGGTGACCCGATAGCATCGACCTTTTGTCACAATTCGCTCGGGTCTTTAGATACTGTCCAACCGAAATCGGCGTGGCAGATGTATGCTTTAGATCAACGCGAATTTTCGCGTATGTCATCGGGATTGTTACTTTCGGCAAAACCTGAGACGTAACTTCATGTGCGGTTATGCGCATGGGCAAATACGTCTTCTAGGGTCCGAGGAATATCCATGACTAATCCCCGTCTTATAGACCGCCTCCGTGGCGGTCTCATTGTGTCCTGCCAAGCGCTTCCAGGCGAACCCCTGTTCGCTGCCGGAGGCGGCGTGATGCCGCTCTTCGCGATGGCCGCTGAGCAGGGAGGGGCAGTCGGGATCCGGTGCAACTCCGCGCGTGACGTCCTCGAAATCAAGGCGGCTGTTGGGCTTCCTGTGATCGGTCTCATAAAGCACCAGTACCTGCCGTACGAGCCATATATCACCGCCACGATGACTCAGGTGCAAGCTCTTGTGGCCGTGGGCGCAGATATCGTGGCAGTGGATTGCACTCTCCGTGAGCGTGTGGACAAACTCAGCCCGGCTGGCTTCATTGCTCAGATCCGGGCCGCATTCCCGAATCTTGTCCTTATGGCAGATGTCGCCACCCTCAAGGAAGGCTTGGCCGCGGCCGAGTCTGGTGTCGATTTCGTGGGGACCACGCTAAGCGGGTATACGCCCCAATCCCAAGGGGCCCCCGGTCCGAACTTTTCGCTGGTCGAACAGTTGGTGGCCAGGACTGCCGTGCCAGTCATCGCTGAGGGCCGGATCCGCACTCCGCTGCAGGCCCGCCAGATGATCGATCTGGGTGCCTTCTGCGTGGTGGTCGGCGGTGCAATTACCCGGCCACTGGAAATTACCACGGACTTCGTAACGGCTCTCGCGTAAGCGATCGCCCTTCCCTTCACCCACGACGGAGTCGTCGTGCCCGAAATGAAAGGAGCAACAGTGTTTAAGCAACTCCAGAAGGTCGGAAAAGCATTTATGCTACCGATCGCCATCCTTCCAGCCGCCGGCCTCCTGCTCGGCATCGGCGGCGCCCTGTCTAACCCGAATACTGTCAAGGCATACCCGGGATTGGACAACGCGATCCTGCAGGGAATCTTCGGCGTTATGTCCGCCGCCGGGGCGACGGTCTTCACTAATCTTGCTCTTCTGCTGTCTATTGGGCTCTGCATCGGCTTGGCGAAGCGCGACAAGGGCACCGCGGCCTTGGCCGGCATCGTGGGCTACCTGGTGATGACCGCCACCATCAAGGCGATGCTGGACATCTTCAAGCCTGGCGCCGAGCCTGTAGATACAGGCGTAGTCGGCGCTCTGGTCATCGGCGCAACGGCCGTATGGCTGCACAACCGCTACCGCAATATCGAATTGCCGGCCGTCCTTGGTTTCTTCGGTGGATCCCGTTTCGTGCCGATCGTGACTGCGTTCGCAGCGATCTTCGTGGGAATCTTTTTCTTCCTCGCATGGCCACCCATCCAGCAGGTAATGGTCAGCGCCGGCACGGCGATCGCGGGCCTTGGGCCGATAGGAACGTTCTTCTACGGGTTCTTGTTGCGTCTCAGCGGAGCTGTTGGCTTGCATCACATGATCTACCCCATGTTCTGGTTCACGTCTCTGGGTGGAACCGAGATCGTCAACGGAGTGTCGGTTGACGGCGCACAGAAGATATTCTTCGCCCAGCTGGCCGATCCCAATCACGTCGGAATGTTCACCGAAGGCACCCGCTACTTCGCCGGCCGTTTCGCGACCATGATGTTCGGCCTTCCGGGAGCCTGCCTGGCAATGTGGCACTGCATCCCCAAGGGCCGTCGCGCCAAGTACACGGGCCTCTTTCTCTCCGTGGCTCTGACCTCATTCATCACGGGCATCACTGAGCCCATCGAGTTCATGTTCTTGTTCGTCGCACCGGCGCTGTACGTGTTCCATGCCGTGCTCGACGGTGCATCCTTCTTCATCGCTGACATCCTGAACATCAGTATTGGAAACACTTTCTCCGGCGGAGTGATCGATTTCATGCTCTTTGGCGTGCTGCAGGGCAACGAACGGACCAACTGGTTGCTCGTGTTACCTATTGGCGTGGTCTGGTTCGCCCTGTACTACTTCTCCTTCCGCTTCGCGATCAAACGGTTCCGAATCGGCACTCCCGGACACTTGGAGGACACTATCGCCAGGGATGCAGAACCGGCTGCCCCGGAAGGCGCCGCCCTCGTCCCGGCTATGATCGGCGACCTCACCGGCCAAAGCGCAGTTCAAACGGAAGCCGCAAAGGTCTTGGAAGCACTTGGCGGTGCCGCCAACCTTGAAGAGGTCGACGCCTGCATTACACGCTTACGCGTATCCGTGAAGGACCCCGCCAAGGTTGACAAGACCGCGTTGCGCAGGCTCGGCGCCACGGATGTCTTTGAAGTCCAGGGCGGCGTTCAGGCGGTCTACGGCGGCAAAGCCATCTTGTACAAGAACGCTATCAATGAGAGCCTCGGCCTCGACGACTGAAGGAGCACGACGATGCAGAACCCATTCAAGAAAAGGGGCGAGTCCGTCTACAGTCCGGTCGCAGGGCGAATCGTTTCTCTGGACGAAGTCCCGGACCCTGTCTTCGCACGGCGCTCCGTCGGTGACGGTTTCGCCATCGAGCCGACCAACGGATCGTTCCGCAGCCCGGTGGATGGCGAACTTGTCCTGATGGCGGAGACACGGCATGCCTTCGCTGTCCGCACCGACGCCGGGGCGGAGGTCCTGGTCCATATCGGAATCGACACCGTCACTCTCAAAGGAGAAGGGCTAATCGGACATCGGAAGGTTGGCGAGCGGGTTGCTCGCGGGGACGTCATCATCAGTTGCGACCTCGACGACATCAAGATGAAGGTGCCCTCGATGGTCACCCCCGTCGTTTTGATGAACGGTGCCAAATTTGCCATGAGCTCGCCAGACCTTGAGGCCAATGGTGAGTCCGTGATCACGGTCCGGCGGAAGTAAAAAGGTAATCATGGAAGGAAACGCCCGCGAATCGCCCGCAGATGAGGGTTGCCTTGCGGCGCCCATGATTGCCAGGTCGGCCGGCGAACGCGATCCAGAAACGGTCTTAGGTCTGTCGACCGGTTTTTCTCCCCCAACGGCAAACGTGAATCTGCGCCGACGTGAAAAGCCGCGTTTTTGGGCAAACGGGCCCATCACGGCCCTATGCCAGGATTCGGTGCCTCAATTGCATCTGTCTATTCATGAAGTCCTGAGTCCAGCGAAGACTGCGGGACAGAAACGAAACGAGCACGACGAGGAGACTCGCCACCACAAACGAGACTGCCAACATTTTCAGGAGCGCACCCGATGGAAGTGAAGCCATCCACGCAAGCGAGCATCAAACGGGTTTACAACAACAATGTGGTTCTCGCCATAGAGTCCGACACGATGGAGGTCGTGTTACTGGGCAAAGGTATCGGATTTCAGCGCCGTCCAGGAGAGACCATCGACACCTCCTTGGCCAATCAGCGCTTCGTAGCTGACGGGGCCTACCGCGCAGCCCAGGTCGCCGGGCTGCTGAGTGAGGCACCCCTGGACCAAATCGCCTTGGCCCAGACAATCACTGAACTGGGTCATGCAACACTCGGCCTCGAACCGCGACAATCTCTGATGATCCCGGTCCTGGACCACCTCACCTTCGCAGTGCGTCGGGCTATAGAAGGAATTCGCATCGATTTCCCGCTCCGTTGGGAGGTGGCCCAGCTCTACCCGTCCGAAGCAGCCTTGGGGCGTCAGGTGGTGACCTTGGTGTCCGAACGACTTGGGGTCCGACTGCAGGACGATGAGTGGGTGGCCTTCGCCCTGCACTTCGTCAATCAGCAGTGGACGAAGGGTGACTTTTCAAGGACCGTCGTCATGACCGAGACTATTGCCCGAGTATTTCTTCGCCTGGCGGAGCGGTGGGGTCAGCCCATCGACGAGAACGCGAGCAGTGCCGCTAGATTTGTGACGCATCTGCGCTACGTGTTCGCCCGAGCCGCCGCCGACGAACAGCTTCACAGCTCCCATCAGGATTTGCTTGCAGCGGTACGGCAGCTTTACCCGGAAGCCGTGGAGGCCGCAATCGACATCGCCCAATTGATTGGCGATGCGATTCACCGAGTAGTCTCCATCGATGAAATCTCATACCTCGCCCTCCACACGGGACGCCTATACGCCGAAATGAAAGAGCCATAAATAACTTTGCGTGATTTCCGACGCCGCAGGCTTTTGGCTGTAGCGCAGCCAAGAATCCTGGTCGTGCGCCAAAAGGAATGAAAAGAGGCGGATGAGCATGAAGCCCTCATATGACCAGTGACGCCCGAAGACCGACACGTGACACGGGTCAGGCGCTCTTGAGTATTTGAGGCGGTGAGCACCACCTAATCGTGCGGTTGAGCACCACCGATCGTGCGGGAGCGCGCCAATGGTGGTGTGGTTGGGAACCACTGACGGCCTCCGTCATCGATTAGGCGGTGGCCAGTGCGGTGTGCTCCCTCATGTTGTAGGTGCCGGTCTCGACCCAGATGGTGTTGTGGATGATCCGGTCCATGATTGCGTCCGCGTGAACACCGGACCCGAGGCGCTGGTGCCAGTCCCAAATCTCCAAAACGGTACTTTCGCAGTGCTCTAACTTCGTGGTGCACCGGATCCAGAACCCGGAAGACCTCCAGCACGTCCGACGAATGACTCCTTTCATATCCGAAGTGGTGCTCAGCCGCCTGCCGTCTCTGCCAAAACAGCACGCACTGATCTTCGGTAATTCAGTGAGCGTGCCCACGACATTTAAAGTTCGCAGCGCTAGCCTTACACCGAGAAGCGACGATGCAAAGATCCGACACGTCTGGTTCGTGGAGGACGCATCGGTTGCCGCACTCTGAATGAGTGGGGGAGTGCCGCTCGGCCGGACTGGTGGGTTTCGGCCGGGCTGATGTAACCGGTCTTATCGGGGACCCCATGAGCCGGGGCTGAGTACTCAGATCAACAAGTCAGTGGACAGCTGTTTACGCCAGCAACGCGTTGGCAGGAAACCAGGGACGGTTCAACCCGGCATGTGATTGATGTCATAGCTCTCAGCGACTTTGTGCGGGACTGCCCCATCAGTCCTGGTTGCTGAACACCGCGTCAAACGAAGTCGCCGCTGGCGTCCAGAGTAGTGCCCGAATGAAAGCGAGCGCTTCCGGGGCACCGCGAAGTCGGTCCATACCGGAGTCCTCCCATTCGATGGAGATGGGACCGGTATAGCCGATCGTGTTCAGGGCGCGGAAACTGGCTTCCCAATCCACGCTGCCGTGACCCGCCGAGACGAAGTCCCATGAGCGTTTCGGGTCGCCCCACGGTAAATGCGATGAAAGCCGCCCGCGACGGCCGTCCTTCAGCAGCAAAGTGGTGTCCTTGCAATCCACGTGATAAATCCGATCGGCAAAGTTATGTATGAACGCCGCAGGGTCGATGTCCTGCCACATCAAATGTGAAGGGTCCCAGTTCAGGCCAAACGCCGGACGGTGTCCGATGGCTTCAAGCGTCTTCTCCGTCGTATACCAGTCGTAGGCAATTTCGCTTGGGTGAACTTCAAGGGCAAACCGCACACCATTGTCATCAAAGACATCCATAATCGGATTCCATCGGTCCGCGAAATCTTCATAACCCGCCTCGATGACATGCTCCGGTACCGGCGGGAACATGGCAACGTACGGCCATATTTTTGAGCCCGTAAAACCCACCACGGTGTCGACGCCAAGCCTGCGAGCGGCGATGCCGGTGAGTTTGAGCTCCTGGGCGGCGCGCTGGCGAACGCCCTCGGCTTCACCGTCTCCCCATACTCGCGAACCAACGATGGCCTGATGGCGAAAATCGATGGGATCATCGCAGACGGCCTGGCCCTTGAGATGGTTCGAAATTGCAAAGAGTTTGAGGTTGTGGCGCTTGAGAATATCGAGGCGTTCCTGAAGGTAGGCATCATCTTCGGCGGCACGCCATACGTCGAGGTGTTCGCCTGAACAGGCGATTTCCAGGCCGTCGTAGCCCCACTCGGCTGCATACTTCGCGACCTGCTCAAGCGGCAGGTCGGCCCACTGACCGGTGAAAAGGGTGACGGGTCGAGACATGTGTTCCTCCTTCGTGGTCAGTATGAATCTACTGAGTTAGGGCTGCGTCGAGGACGCTGAGGCTGTTGTTCGTCACAGCAGTAGTTCCATCAGTAGGACCCACGACGTCGACCCATCGGCCGGACTGTGCGGAAGTCAACACTGCATCTGTGATGATCGCAGCCCGTAAACCGTCGACAAACGTGGGAAGGCCATCGACATTCTGGTCCTGAAATGAAGCATAGGCATCCGCTGTAAAAGCGTTGAAAGCATCTTGATATCCCTTCGGATGCCCGGCAGGAAGATGTGCCAGACGCTGGGACGACAGGGCGGACAGCTCTGCGGAGCCAGAGTAGATTGTGCTTTCACTACTCTGGTTCGAAGCCGTGAACTTTCCCGGGTGCTCCTGGTTCCATCGGTATGATTCCAATTCCCCATCAAAGGAAAAGTGGAGCCGGTTCTTGCGCCCATGGGTAATCTGACTGGCGATGAGCGTGCCGGATGCGCCGCGATCTGTCTCAAACAAGATGGATGCGGCATCTTCGGTCGACCCGCGTTCAGGATGTGATCGCGAGAGCGCTGAGACGAGTCTGGTGATGCGGTGCCCTGTCACGAACTCCATCAGGTCGCACCAATGAACGCCGATGTCAGCAAAGGCACGCGATGAGCCGCCGACCTTCTCATCGACCCGCCAGTTTGTGGTTGTGGGCAGTGCGAGCCAATCCTGGAGATACGAGCCGTGGAGCAGGTGCATCTCTCCGGCCGAACCGTGTGAGATGCGCGACCGAATTTCACGAACCGCAGGGTAATAACGGTAGATGAACGGAACGGCAGTCGGTGTTACAGAGATCCTGGCGCGGCTCACCAGGTCTTCCGCGTCTGACACCCGCGTCGCCAACGGTTTCTCGCACACGACAGGTTTTCCGGCTAGAAGAGCCAGCCCTGCCTGCTCAGAATGAAACGCATTCGGTGTGCAGACATGAATGACATCCACCGCATCGGACTCGATCAAGGCGCGGGCGTTTGGAGCGATACCGTGGATACCCAACCGAGCCGCAGCGCGAGCGGAGCTGTCGGGCGAAGAGCTCGCGATCAGTACAACCTCGGAGCCGGCTGCCCGGATTGCCCGGGCATGTACTTCTGCCATGAAACCACCGCCGAGGATACCGGCTCGGAGTCGGGGCTGCATCAGCTTGAGGCCTTTTTGCTCGACAGGGCGACGGCGACAATGATGATGGCGCCACGAACGACCTGCTGCTGACTCACTTCAAGGCCGGCGAGGATCAAACCGTTGTTGACCAGGCCGATGAAAAGCGCACCGAAGAGTGATCCAATGATTGCACCGCGGCCGCCGAAGAGGGACGTTCCCCCAAGAATCACAGCAGCGATGACTGAGAGTTCATCACCGGTTCCCCACTGGAAGCGTCCCGACTGAAGTCGACCCGCGTAGAGCATGCCTGCGATGGCGGCCACGAGCCCGGAGAGGAGTAAAACGTAGAATTTGATCCGGGCGGTGTTGACTCCAGTAAACATGGCTGCCTGAGTATTCCCACCCGTAGCCCGAACTTGGCGGCCGAATTTCGTCTTGTTCATGACGACCGCGCCAATGGCCACAACGACCACGGCCCAAATCAGAAGGGAAGGAATCGCGCCGACATTACCGCCACCGAAGATCTGGATGAACGTGGCATCGGCGATCGGCACCGGTGCAGAAGCCGTGATCCAGCGAGCCACGCCCACAATGAGGCCGAGCATTCCCAAGGTCACGAGAAAAGACGGGACCTTGAGCCATGCCACGAGTCCGCCGTTGACAGCACCGACAACGAGTCCGACCAGGAGGCCGGCGAGAATGCCCGGTACCAGTCCATAGGAAGACACGGCCAGGGCAGAAACCACGGAGGACAGACCCGCGACAGACCCGATACTGAGGTCGATTTCGGCGGTGGCGATCACGAATGTCATGGCCACGGCCATGATCGAAATGGTGGCCGTCTGGCGCGCAATGTTCAGGAGGTTGTTGGCACTCGTGAAACCGCTGTCGCCCAGGAGTACGGCGAAGAGGATAAACACCACTACAAAACCGACATAAATAATGTTCTGACGCCAGTCAAAGCGCTGAACAATTCGAAAACTGCGGGTCATTTGCGTAGTCAGCGTAGACATTTATGCTCCTTGCACAGCGAGTTGAAGGAATTCTTCAGATGGGATCTCGGCCCGCGAAAGATCGCGAACCACTTCGCCATCTTGGAGAACGAGGATGCGGTCGCTCACCGATAGCAGTTCCGGAAGTTCGGACGAAATGATGATGACGGCCTTGCCGTCGTCGGCAATCTGGCGAACCATGGCCAAGATCTCCTTCTTGGTACCGATGTCTACGCCAGCCGTGGGCTCATCCATCATGAGGATGTCTGGATCAGTGCCGAGCCATTTTCCGATCACGACCTTCTGCTGGTTTCCACCTGAGAGCCTCGAGACATCCATTGTTTGGTCGGCGACCTTGATGGAAAACTTGCCAATGATCTCTTGTGCTCGTATGGCTATCTTGGAGGAACGCAGGAGCGGACCACTCTTGAGTTCGTCGAGAAGAGGAAGGGTGATGTTTTCCTGCACGGAGTGCTCGAGCACCAGACCCTGAGCTCGGCGATCTTCGGGGATGAGTGCGAGCCCGAGGGAGATCGCGTGCCCTGGATTGCGAATGGATACGGTCTGTCCATTGATCGTGATGGTTCCAGCGGAGGCCCGATCGATTCCGAACAACGTGTTCACGAGTTCCGTGCGACCGCTGCCCATGAGACCTGCCAGACCGAGAATTTCTCCGCGGTGCAAGTCGAAAGTGACATTTGACAGACGTTTGCCGGAAGCCAAACCGGTCACGGTCATCACGGCATCCGTGCTGATCTTCGCGCTGCGGTCTTCGTAGGCCATGATTCCGGACATTTCTCGTCCAACAATGGCCGCGACAATCTGCGCCGGAGAGACATCGGAGAGTTTTGCGGTCAGAGCTTTCTTGCCGTCACGAAGCACGGTGATGCGATCGGCAACCCGGTAAACCTCATCCATGCGGTGTGAAATGTAAATGATGGAGATTCCACGGGCCTGGAGTCGCTCGATGAGTTCGAAGAGCGCATTCGTCTCGTGCTTGGCCAGCGATGCCGTGGGCTCATCCATGATGAGCACACGGGCGTTCTGGGCCAAAGCTTTGGCGATTTCGGTGAGCTGCCAGAGCGCCGTGGGCAGATTCTCGAGCAGGCTCGTGACGTCGACGCTGACACCCATGTCCACGAAAATGGCGTGCGCTTTCTCACGGGCGAGTGAATCATTGATGAGACCGAATTTGCCCATGGGTTCAGCCGTCAGGAAGACGTTTTCCCAGACGGTGAGGGTGGGGATGAGGCTGAACTCCTGAAAAACCATACCGATGCCTGCAGCCCGCGCAGCGAAGGTGTCGGTCAAGGAGACTGTCTCACCCGCAACCCTCACCTCGCCGCTGTCACGCTGATACACGCCCTGCAGTATCTTCATGAGAGTCGACTTGCCCGCACCATTTTCACCAGCGAGAGCGTGCACTTCACCAGTGACCAGTTCAAAATCGACCTCGCGAAGAACAGGAACTCCGCTGAAGGCCTTGGTGATGCCGGACATCTCAACTGCGAGCACAGGAGTCGTGGACATCTGGTTTATTCGACCCTTCCGGTCTCGCGGTTGAGCTGAGGAACCTTAACCCACTGCCCGGACGCTGCCGAGGTGAGAATGGCGTGATCGACCAAAGCAACCTGGTAGCCATCGCCGAAGTCGGGGCGAACAGGGTCACCACCTGCAATAGCGGTGAAGAGGTCATGGGCTTCGATGATCTTCGTTTCGCCATAACCGATACCCAACGCAGGGATGGGCCATAGATTGGCGCCACTGGGGTGGTTGGGGCCGGTGTATACCGTGCGGAATCCGCGACGATCGTTTTCATCGCTCTTGAAACAGACCTGAAGTTCGTCCCTGTTCTCGTAGTTGAAGACGATGGACCCCTCCGAACCATGGATTTCGAGGGTGATGAAGTTGTTGCGACCCCAGGCATTACGCGTTGCTTCTACGGAACCGATGGCTCCGCTGGCGAACTTCACAAGCGACAAGACCTCGTCTTCTACATCAACGGATCCCATTGGTCCGCCATCGGTTTTGGAATTCCCGAGCGAGTCGGCACCAGCCTGCTGCAAGGGGCGTTCCGTGATGATGTTGGCCGTCAGACTGCTCACTTCGGTGATCTCACCTGCGAGGTAACGAGCCATGTCAAGCACGTGGGTCAGGATGTCGCCCACAGCGCCTGAACCGGCAATTGACTTCTTGAAACGCCACGACAGAGGAGAGTTTGGGTCGGCCGACCAGTCCTGTAAGTACGTCGCACGAAGGTTCAGGATGCGCCCAATGGCGCCTTCGTCAATATATCGTTTCGCCAGAGCGACAGCGGGGGTTCGGCGGTAGTTGAAGGCCACCATGTGGACGCGATCGCTTCCGCGCGAGGCTTCGTACATTCTCTCTGATTCTTCCACTGTGCGGGCCAGTGGCTTCTCGCAGATGACGTGCTTACCGGCTTCGAGAGCGGCGATGGCGATCTCCGCGTGAAGATTATTAGGGGTTGCGATGTCAACGAGGTCAATCTCCGGGTCATCGATGATGGAGCGCCAGTCACTTGTGGACTTCTGAAAACCGAAGCGCGCCGCAGCGTCTGAAGCCAGGTCATCCGTGGCCTCCGCGATGCTGTGTTTGACCGGCATGATGTCGGTGGGCCAGTAAAACATGGGGACAGCCGAATAAGCCAGCGAGTGGGCCTTGCCCATGAATCCGCCGCCGATGAGGCCAACATTGATTCTCTTCATTGTGAATTCCTTGTCGTTTTAGGCGAAAGCTTTGGAAAGGCTGCAACCTAGCTGTTTCGGGCAAAGCGTGAAGTCCGTGGGGCCGGCAGCAAAAGATGAAATGTCTGCTGCCGGTCCCACGGTTGGAAGTGCGTTTTATTTCGTGTAAGCGCTCGAGATCGAATCAGGTGCTTCGACCTGGTAAACCGTCTTCCACGATTCGAGGACGTTCTCGTGCGTCACCGGGAGGGCGCCGAGGGCAACGAAGTTCGGAATGTCTGCCTTGCCGATGAGTGCCGCTGCGCCAAGACGAGCCTCCGCTACACCCTGGTCATAGGGGCGCTGAGCGCCCAGGCCTACGATGAGCTCGTCCTTGGCCAGAGCAATAGCAACGTTGGTTCCGAGGTCTTCGGTTGCAATCTTCAGGTCCGGGCGACCGGACTCACGGGCAGCGGCCATGATGCCTTCGGCAGGAACGTCCCAAACTCCCCAGATTCCGGCGAGGTTCGGGTACTTGGTCAGCAAGGCGGTGGTGGCTGCCTGCGCGTCGCCAGCGAAGTCGGGGCCGCCGATACCCTTCTCTTCAACAATGGTGATGCCGGGGTACAAGGCAATCGTTTCTTTGAAACCCTCGTAGCGCTGTGCTGTCACGAAGAACTCCGCGTCGTGGAAGACGAGACCGATCTCGCCTTGGCCGCCGAGAGCTTTGGCCAAAAGGTGAGCTGATACGACACCGTTGCCTTTATTGTCGGCGGAGACAACCGAAACGTAATCCTTGCCGCCGACAAAACCAGCAGGAACGTTGTCCATGAAGACGAGCTTCACGCCTGCGTCGCGAGCCTGTGCGTACGCGGAAGCGGTTGCCACCGGGTCGGTGGGAATAGACACGATCAGGTCGGGTTTCAACGCGAGTACGGTCTCCAGGTCAGAGACCTGCTGCTCGGGTTTGAAGTTGGCGTCTGTCACTGCAACGACTTCCATGCCCAGGCGAGTGAATTCTGACTCGAGCCCTTCCACCTGTGCAGTGGACCAGTCGTTTCCGGCGTAGTGCATAACAATCGCGACCTTGAAGTTTCCGGTCTTGACCTTGGCAACTTCGTCATCGGTCAGCGTCGTTGCATCGAAACCCGCGGGTTTTTCGCCGTTCGGACCAACACTCAACACCTGTCCTGACAATTCGGACAGTGCCGCGTCTACCTGCGCCGACACATCAGCGTTTTCACTGCTCGCGGTTCCGGTGGCTGCTGTTGAGCATGCTCCAAGACCAAGCATCAACGCTGTGCCGAGGGCAAGCGCTGCAATTGATTTCTTCATTGAAATAGCTTTCTTTTTGTGGGAGAGGGGGGATTAGTCTCGAAGCGTGTTGCTAGTGGGCAAGAACGTCATCGAGGTACCGCTTACTGATGACGGCGGCGTCGGTGGGGTCGCCATCGTATGAATCCAGTTCGACCATGAGCCAGCTGTCGTAGCCAGCTGATCGAACTGCTGCAATCACGCCAGGAATATCGATGTCTCCCTGTCCAAGGGGAAGAAAATCACCGGTGGCGTATTTGTAGTCCTTGAGGTGTACGTGGGCCAGACGGTCGGCGTATTTTTCGATCAGTTCAACCGGATTTCCGCCACCAGCAGTCAGGTGGGCGGTATCGGGACAGAACTTGATTGTGGACAGACCCATCAGCCGTTCGAGGGCGTCCGGCCCCTCAACGATGGTTCCGAGGTGAGGATGGTAGGTGCAGTCCAGACCAAAGGAGGCGGCGATCTCCACAACCTGGTCAAGGGCACGACCCAGCTTGGCCATATCGTCTGGCTGCTCGCCTCGAGCGCGCTTGGCGCCACCGCCCACAACCAGCCTGGTGGCGCCGAACTCCGAGGCGAGCTTGGCCGACTGGGAGATTTTGTGAAGCTCATCTTCGAGGATGTCGTCATAAATGAAGTTGGCGCCGGTGTAGACGGCAACGAGCTCAAGCTTGGCCTTCTTGAAAGCATCAATCAGCACGTCTGGCCGATCCGCATATTCGGCGAGATCTCCGTCGAACACCTCTGTCCCCTGATAACCAGCGGATGAGATGTCCGAGATCGCTTCGAGGGTATCGCCGTTCGCACGATAAAAGAGGTCTTTCACAGCCGTGACGCCGGAGGGATGCCCTACGACCCCGCCCCATGTAATGGTCGAGTAGCCAATCTTCATCGATGTGCCTTTCATAAGTAAAGCTCCACTGCCCTGTGGCATTGATCTCATGGTGATTCTGTGTGTGGATCGATAATGACAGTGAACGATGGTCTTCTGTCGAAAATCAACATAACGTTACCTACCTGTTATCAACTACTGTCGATAACAACCAGATCAGGGGCAGATCGTTGCGTCCGGCGCCAGTAAAATTCGGGGATGGCTGAGATTCAAATCAAATTCAACGGCTTCAGTGCCGCAGCCCTTTTTCAGCTCCTACGAGATGGGCAGCCACGAACAAAGGCCGAATTGGTGACAATGACGGGCTTGGCTCGATCGACCATCCAGCTCCGCATCGACACTTTGCTTGATCTGGGCCTCATTGCACCTGTCAATGATGCCGTTTCTACCGGTGGTCGACCCTCAGCCCAAGTAGCCCTCAACCCCAAAGCCCGTGTGATTGCGGCCGTGGACTTTGGGGCAACGCAAGCGAGCCTGGCTCTGACAGATCTGGCAGGCGAGATCCTCGGCCGAACATCGTCAAAAATCATCATTGCGGATGGTCCTGAAACATGCCTCGGCTGGATGGTTAGGACAATTCGCTCAGAACTCGCATCTCTCCGCCTCAAAGAAGCGGATCTGATCGCCATCGGAATCGGTCTCCCCGGCCCCGTCGAGCACTCTACCGGGCGCCCTTCGAACCCACCGATCATGCCAGGGTGGGATGACTTCGATGTACCTGGCTTCGTCAACCACCATCTCACAGCGACCGTCCTTGTCGATAACGACGTGAATATCATGGCGCTCGGAGAGCAGAAGTTCGCCTGGCCCGACATGGAGAACATCATCTTTCTGAAGGCGTCCACGGGGATCGGCTCCGGAATTATCAGCAGCGGCGTACTCCAACGGGGCGCCGAAGGTATCGCAGGAGATATCGGGCACGTGCAAATCGCCCGCGGTCAGAACGTGCCCTGTCGCTGCGGCAACAGCGGTTGTTTGGAGGCTATGGCCGCTGGACCAGCGTTGGCTCAGCGACTAGCCCTCGCCGGAGTCGAATACAACGGCAAGTCCATCGCTGTTCTCAGCGACGTGGTGGCCGCCACAAAGGCTGGCGAATTGGCCGCCATTCAGGCAGTTCGACAGGCGGGCCGCGATATCGGCGAAGTCCTCACCACCTGCGTCAGCGTCCTGAATCCCTCCATCATCTCGATCGGGGGTTCCCTCGCCTTCGCCGGCGACCATCTTCTTGCCGGCGTTCGCGAAGTTGTCTATTCGCGCACGATGCCGCTGGCCACGGAACATCTCATCGTGGCACAATCTCGAGCCGGTGCCGACGCCGGCATTATCGGAGCCAGCGTCATGGCAATCGACTTCGCCCTCTCGTCCGCGAGCATTGACGCGATGGCGGCCGCGCTGGAGTCTGCAAACAAATAGCGGGCACTTCGGCAGGCAGTTTTTACCAGGAGTGGTCACTGCAAGAAGATCACCGGCGCACTGCCGATGAATTGCACAACCTGGTAGGACGTGACCATGGAAATCCACTTGCAGATGCACGACGCATGGATCTGGATCGTTCTTGGCCATCGACCTAGATGTACCGCCCAGAGACGTTAGTTAAGCGGCTGATGGACGGGTATTTTCCGATGGCGGTGTGGGGCTTTGTGGTGATCGTATTCGTGGATCCATGCTGGCAGTGCGTTTCGACGGGCTGATTCTGAGGCGTAGAAGCGCAGGACGTCTTGGACGAGAAGGGTCCAACCGTGGCAGCATTTCTCCGAGCCATCGATCGGGCCGAGCAACTCATTGTGAGCGATTCAGCCGAGGTGGAAAGACTCCTTGCCCTATACGAAGAGGCCATGGACCCCGCCACCCTGGAAGCCCTGATCCCGATCATTCAGGCGCACGTCTCAGCCAGCTCACAACCCACCGAATCCGGTTTCGAGAAGTCCGTCGACTTCCACCTCCAAACAGGGTTGGTGGACGATGCTCCCGCATTCTCCGACATCATTCCAGCCGACTGGATCGAAACGGCGCTGAAGGGTTGAACCCTTACGAGTGGGAGGCGAAGACCGCCAACGGTGATCTTCGGCTCCCATAATTTTGCTCTGATGCCGACTGATCTAGACCTTGCAAACTCCCACGAGGTTCCGAAACATTCGGTGACGACCAACCGAAACGGCTTTTCACCGCTCTGAAGAGAGCAGCGGACGGTGAAGCATCTCTCGCGATCGCCGCCCATCAGGCGCTGAACTAACCTCCTTGGGCAGTACAGCTAGCGCGGAGGAGAACGCCGACAGCCGTGACGCCCGTTTCGTCGGCGTGCACTTCGGCGTAGACGAGGCGGGTGTGGTCGTCGATGACAGCGTGCACGTAGTCATAACTGACCCGAACCTGCCCGGCTGTGTGGTTGGTGCGGGTTGACCAGGCTGGGCCCGCCAACCGCCGCCGTCGGGGATACGACCGAGCTCCTTCACGTCGATATGCCCCATCTCGCCACGGCGGCATAGAGAGGTTTCGTTAAGTGGAGGAAAATCCAGAAATCGTGGAGAAAAACGCCCTCTGCGATCTTGCGAGACCCGTGCCCCACTGCCTTTCGTAAACAGCCGACCAAATGTCCCGGAAACTCAAGGGTTTCCGGGACTTTTTTGGTTAGAGATTTGACTACCCCATCACAAACCCATCTTTTACTCCTCCCTGGAGCCGTTGAAACGGCCTTCCCATCCGGGGCGCCGACGTCGTTTTCGGTTCATCCCGATCCTCCGGGATTGCGGTGCGCACCGGGACTGGGACGATCAGACACGCCAGGTTCAGGCCACCGGCGACACCGCCAGGGCTGCTGAGCGATCGCTGAAGAGCAAGCTCACGACGAGATACCTGCAGCAGCCGACGAACACGTCGCTGACGCCGGACAGCTCGTTCGGAGACTTGGCGACGTACTGGTTCGAGGACATCGACATGGAAAATCGAATCGTCGAAGACGACCCGGAATCTATAAGAGCGCAACATGCGAACGCTCGTGCTCCCGGTGTCCCGCTGTCTCACGCTGCGAGAGATTGGCGTCGCTCGTTGCGATCACTTCATCAAGCAGCTGGCCAAGCTTTCCCACAGCCGGGCCGAGCATGGTCGTGTCGTTCTGCGGCTGGCGCTTGAGTTGGCGGTGCGGCATGAGATTCTCTCCAGCATACCAATGGATCACGTGGCCCGCCTGTACCGTGAGCCCCACATCCTCGATGCGCTCACGGCCCCGGAGGTGAACGTAATCCGCGCGGCGATCGCCCAGTGGGAAAGCGCCGTCAATCACATCTCCGGGCCCAAGCCTGACGGCCAGCTCAGTGCGATCATCGAGGTGATGCTCGGCACCTCAGCTTGGATCGGCGAGGTGCTGGCCATCCGCCGGCGGGACGTCGACATCACAAGCGCTATACCGCTCATCCGCCTGGCCGGTACGATCGTGAGCCGCAACGGCGAGCAGACCTTTCGGCAGGACCATCCCAAGACCGCAAAGTCGCGTCGAGTCGTTGCACTGCCCACATTCACCGCTGACGCGGTCCGCCGGCGGCTTGCCAATGCCGGCAGCATGGGCCTGGATGAGCTGCTGTTCCAGTCCCCGGACGGCACTCCGCTGACCACCGCGAACGTGCGTCGTCAGTTGCGTCATGTGCTCGGGGGAGCCGGGATCGAGGGTGTGACCCCGCACATGTTCCGCCGCACGGTTGCGACTGCAGTCAATGCCAACGCCAACATCGAACTCGCCGCGGAGCTGCTCGGCCACACGGACACGAAGATCACGGTGCAGCACTATATGCAGCGGAGCGAGCTGGTGAACCCGGCGACCGCGGCTCTACTCGACAGAGCATTCGCGAAAGACGAGGAATAGAGGGCCGTCGCGGACGCCGAAACCCTCTCTATTTTTCGTTCCCCTTCTGGGAACCCTACGCGGGGCACCTCCCGCCCACTACCTTCCGTGGCCAGCGCCTCCCTGACCTTCTGTGGATTCGTTTGCTTCAAGAATCGCGCTCTTGCGCCGCCCCCAGCGGATAAAGAACGCCAGAGCCACGATGATCCCAACCACAAGGAAACCCTGAACGACCACCCAAAAGTTCCACCAACCCAAAAAACCGAATTCCATCTCGACCACGCCTCGACTCGCGGGCATTCGATTGCCCTAGGTCACGTCCCGCGGAGTGGTGGAGTTTCTCGACACCGTGTGCGTCGTCGAGGAGGTCTTCGAGGATCACGAGGCCTACGCGCCCTTCGGATTCCGATTGGACCCAGAAGCTCGCGTGATCGGGGCCGCCAAATGCTCCCTCGGAGGTCTTTCGCTCGAGATCCGTGCGGGACGGTCTGGCGTTCACGTGGAAGGGGAACTCGTTAGACATCATGAACTGCATCAGTGCAGCGTGGTCAGCTGGCAGGTCGAGCGCGGTAAACGTGATGTCTAGGCTGCTGTCTCCTAGGTGATCGCGTGAGGGGGTACCGTTTGGGCTGAATCGAGCCCGTTCAAGCTGGGCCCGATGTCGTCAATGACTCGATCTATCCATTCGAACCGATCGAGCTGTTTGATCTGGAGGGGAAAGAACCAGCCGACAGCGGTCAACTCTTCCGTTTCGAGGACTGGCAGTTCCTCGGCAAGGCGGCAGAGGTAGGCGGTCGTGACGTAGCTCACGACGTCACCGTTCGGATACTCGTTCGTCAAGTCGACGCCACCATAGCTATCGACCACGGCGACAATGTCGACCTCGAGACCGAGCTCCTCCTTGACTTCCCTGCGTAAAGCGGATCCGCATCACCGACGACTCCTCCGGTGCCGGCGTAACCTTCGATTCTGCAACTGGCCTCGTGACCAACAACTGACCCGCGATAAACAAAAGCGAACCTTGGGGAGCAGCCCGGGGCCACTCCGCCCACAGTTACGTCGGGAGACAGGCCCCAGCTTTTTGCCTTGTAGGAGCTCCGGATGTCCCGTGAGAGGTCGCTCAGTCGTAATTCGTTCATGGCCGCTGTGAGATCAGTAACCTGCATACCTGATCGGTATTGGACCCGGCATTTGGATACTCGCGCTAATACATTGCATCCTCCGTGCCTGCAGAGGCAAGAACCGCTCTCAGCCTGCAACCCACCGTCCTCGTGACGGGAGAAATCGATGAACCCGAGTACCTTTGAGGAGCGGCTGAATGGTTCGGCGGCGTGCTCGGGGGAGGACACGTGGTGGTGGATCCGGTCGCTGCAAACGAGGCAAAGCTCAGCATTGAAATGAGTGATAGCGGGCTTCTCCATCTGCGCTGGCTGCCCGGGGTCCACGTTCAGGTCGAGGACGCTCGGGCCGCGATGGCGAAAGTCAACGAGGTCTGCCAGCAGGAAGAGCATCCCATGCTCGTCGATATGGCAGCGGTCGGTTCGGTTAGCCGTGAGGCCAGGGCTGTTTGGTCCATTCCCTGCAGCGCCTCACGCATTGCTCTATTAGGCGAATCGCCTGTAGATCGGGTCCTGGCGAACTTCTTCCTCGGTGTGCACGTCCCGCCTTGTCCGACTCGTTTTTTTACATCGCGCAGCGAGGCCTTGGACTGGCTTAGTGCCCGTGCATGAGCGCCGGGAAGTGCTGCCTGCCGCGATGAGGGCCACACCGGGCGTCTGTCCTTTGAGCGGGGAACCGGCGGTGGCGGTGCCCGACACGTTTCGGCCAACCGGCAGGGTTACTGACCGCCCGTCGGGCTGGCAGGCGCCTTCGGGTGGGTACTCCTCTTGGTGGAGTATCGATAGTGGGCCCACATCGGAGGTCGCTGGTGACCGCAGGATTCAGCGCGTGACAGATCGATTCAGGGCGACCCCGGGGCAGTTGCCAGTTCTTCGGCCGGGGTCTGCAAAGGGCCAGACTTCCCGTCGTGGATTGCACCTTTGGACGATATGAGCTCGGGAAAGGCCGCTGAGGACCCGCGCCTGCAGCAGTTGGTGGAGGGCATTGTCCGGTTGGCTGCCGGTGAGCTAGACACACGCATGAAAACTTCGGAACGTAGGGATGACATCGATGCTGTCATCACGGGTGTCAACCTGCTCGCGGAGGAACTTGACCATATTTACTCGGATCTGGAACGGCGGGTTGCCGACCGTACGGCCTTGTTGGGGCGAGCGCAGGCTGAGCTGGAGCAGATGGCCAAGACGGATGCCTTAACAGGCCTTGCGAATAGGACCCTGCTCAACGAGCGGATCCAGGAGGCAATCCTGGCCAGTGCGGACAGCGGGAAAGCCCCGGCCGTGCTGGTGCTGGATCTGGATTCTTTCAAGGCCATAAATGACACTCTGGGCCATGGTGCCGGTGACGCCGTGCTGGTCGAGGTTGCCAAGCGTCTCCGGTCCGCCGTCAGGGCCGCCGATACAGTGGCCCGTCTGGGTGGGGATGAATTTGCCATCGTCATCACCGAGGCCACGGAAGAGGAGATCCTGCAAATTGCGCACCGGGCATCCGAGCAACTGCAGGACAGCGTGCGTGTCGGAACCGAAACGGTCTGGGCAATGGCCAGCATCGGGGTTTGCATCGGCACGCCGGGGTATCCGGCCGAGGCGCTGATGCGCGATGCTGACATCGCCATGTATCAGGCGAAGGAGCAGGGTCGCAACAACGTCCAGCTCTTCCACCCCGATATGCTCGACGCTGTCCGGGAACGCTCGCGCATAACCGCCGAACTACGCAGCGCTGTTGCCGGCGGCGAACTGGCACTGCGGTACCAGCCGGTGGTCGAATTGGCCTCCGGCAGGGTCATAGGCATCGAAGCCCTCCTTCGGTGGCATCATCCCGTGCGCGGAATTATTATGCCGGACAGCTTCATCCGCATCGCGGAAGAGACCGGCCTGATCCTAGAGTTGGGGCGGTGGGTGCTGCATGAAGGAGTCGCCCAGATGAGACGCTGGAGCGAAACCGCACCTGACCTGACGGACTTCCGTCTGCACATCAATCTTTCCGCCGCCGAACTGCTTCGCAGTGATCTGCTGGAGGATATCAGGGATACGCTGGACCGGAATCACGTGGCTCCGCGGCGTTTGGTTTTGGAGATCACCGAGACCGTGTTGATGTCTAGGGGAACGGCGGAAGAACAGGTCTTCAGCGGGCTGCGGGACATGGGCGTGGGGCTGCAAATTGACGACTTCGGTACCGGCTATTCGTCCATCAGCTATCTCCGGTCGCTTCCCGCGGACACGGTGAAGGTCGACCAATCCCTGATTCAGGACATGGGCTCGGACCCGCAGCAGCTGAAATTCATTGCTGCCATTCTTCAGCTGATTTCCTCTGCGGGACTGAAAGCGATCGTGGAAGGCATCGAAACCGCCGAGCAGGCGATCCAGTTGCAGGCCATGGGTTGCCTTTACGGGCAAGGCTATTACTACAGCTACCCGCTGCCGCCCGCGAAGGTACTGGATCAGCTCCGGAGCCTCGCGCAGCGTCGGTAGAGTTAGGGCATGTCAAAGCTTTGGGAACAGATGCTGCTTGTCCCAACAGTAGTACGCCTCACTTCCCGGGTACCGAGAGACCCGGCGGCCGCGTGGGATGGGTATTGGCGCGGAATCCACACCACCGGCCGTTCCGGAGACGTGCTGTGGGACTCCGGATCCCGGACCGAGCATGCGCAGTACTCCGACGCCGTCGTAGCCCACTTTGATTCGGCTCTTCCGGTGATTGACGTCGGGTGTGGTAACGGGACCTACACCCGCTGGCTTGCTGGTCTTTTTCCAAGCGTGCTCGGCATCGATGTTTCAACCGGCGCGGTCGAGTTGGCGAGGAGGGAAGCTGAAGGCGTCCAGAACGCCGACTTCATGGTCATGGATGCTGCGGGAGTAGGAGCGGGAGAGCACCTGTTGGAGCGGATGGGGCCTGCCAACGTTTTTGTCCGCGGAGTCTTTCACGTCCTGAAACCCGACAAACAATCCAGCTTAGCTGCCAACCTGCGAACCGTCATCGGGCGCAGCGGCCGGGTGTTCCTCGCCGAAACCAACTTCCAAGGAAACAGCCTCGCCTACCTGCAGCAGCTGGGTGCCACGCCGCGAAGCATACCCCGGCAGTTGCAGAGCGCCCTGGAAAACCTGCCCCGCCCCGGGCGTTTCGGCGCCCAGGAACGGCACAGCACATTTTCGGATTCGGACTGGCAGTTGATCGCGGACGGGCCGGTGAACATCGAAGTGGTCCCGATGAAATCCACCGGTCTTTCGCAGCAGATTCCGGGATATTTCGCTCTTCTGGCCGGCAAATAAATCCAGCGAACATCCGCCCTGAGCGTCAAACGGCGGACTTGCTCTGAGGTACTGGCCCTGACACGTAGGAACAGCCCTTTCTCCGAACCCCGCTCACGTCGAGGGTCTCTCGCGTTACGTGGTGAAATGAAATCGCCAACGGACGCGGGCGACAAGACCCACCGATCGTCAGTCCGGGTTCTGGTCGACGCTGGCGGTCGGAGTCAGGTCGAATAAACTCGACGGCTCTACTTTTGCATGGGTCACGTCCGCCGGCGGCGCGACCGGAGAGTTCCGAAGCGAATCGCGGTCCGCCTCGCCATAGCCAACGATCTCGACTGTGACGGAGTCAAGGGTAAAGCTCAGTGCCCGCAGGGGGGTTCTGCGACATGATGTAGAACGACCCTGGCCACGCGAGGCCACCGATCGGCGGCCCCTCAGGATCGGGGTTAGCGAGAGTGACGCCAAACTCGGCGGCTAAGTCACGGCCGACATGGAACGGGAGCGCGACAGCATCCGGCACAGTCACGCGAGCCGCCAACAGCTCAGTCATAGCAACAAGCTACTCGCCGCCCGCCACGAAAACACCCCGCACCAGATCCGCGACCGTTGCATCGGTGGAACCGTCGCCGGGACGTGGTTCCGTGGGGACGGTTCAGCTGGTGGGCTGTCCTGCTCGCCAGTTGCGTGCATGGGCCAGTATCTGCTGGATGATCGCACTCTTGGCGTCGGCGTAGTGGTTCATATCGCTCCATGTGTTCTCCGCGAGCGTCCGCTTCGTGGATTCGTAGAGTGCACGGTCTGCAGCGCTGACCCGGAGCCAGTCGCGGAGGTCGAGGTAGTCGATTTGCTCAGCGGACTCTGGCGGAAGAACGTGCACGTGGAAGTCCAACTCCGCCGTGCGGAGCATCCGGTGGCCGTATTCTCGGACACGGAGCTGCAACCCGATGGATTCCATTGGCACAAGGTAGGACTCCTCGTCGTCAATGTTGGCCACGACAAGCAGCATGTCGATCACCGGTTTCGCAGCCAGTCCAGGGACTGAGGTCGAACCGATGTGTTCGACAGACAGCGCAGCTGGGCCCAGGGAGTCCTGGACCTTTTGAGCCATGGAAGCTGCTTTTGAGGGCCATGTGTCGTCGTGATCGACGATGACGATCGCACGTTGCTCACGACCACCGATCAGGATGGTGTCGAATTCCGTGTCTCTTGCCTGGTCCATCCAGCGAGTCTGGCACGACAAGCTCGGCCGTCCAGGCCAGACGGAAGTCCCTCAGCAGCGGAACCGTGACCGCGTCAAGCAGTCACCAAGTGAAACGTCGCTACGTCCACGACATCGTGGCCTTCGAGGTCCGGGTAGTGCGTGCGCAGTGCTCCGCGAAGAGCGTCAGCGTCGGGGAGGTCTTCCTGGCGAGCGTCGTCGTTGCTCAGGTGATCGAAGCGGCGTGATTCGATGCTCTCGATCTTGGCGTTGAGCCGCCGAATGGTGTCTCCGTCGTCGAATACAAGCACTGCCGATCCAGTCTGGATGGGATCGTGGTGGCGGATCGTGATTGTCTTCTGACCCGAAGCAATGCTGTCGTAGTAGCGAGGGTTGAAGTAGACGATTCTGGGGCCGAATGCGGGCTCCGGTGCCGAGTAGCTGCGGGGTAGTAGATCGCGTAGGGGTTCCGCGGTCACGTCGCCACCGGGGAGGGGCAGGATGACTGCCACATCGGGGTGAAGATCGAGCAAGACCTGTCGGCACCGTCCGCACGGAGCGAGCACACCACGGTCACGGTCACCGACCGCGACGATGGTGACGAGGGGGCCGGCGAGGGCCTGCGCGGCGGCTGCAATGACGACGAGTTCGGCGCATGGCCCACCCGTGAAGTGAAAAACGTTCACGCCCGTGTGGACATTGCCCTGGGTATCCATGGCCGCCGAGGCGACCGTGTGCGTGTCATCGTCTGGCAGTGATCGCACTATCGCTTCGGCGGCAGTCACGAGACGACGTTCGTTGTTTTCCAGCACGGGCCCAGTCTCGCATCGACACCGGCCCCCGACTCGCTCTGCGGACTCAAACGAGTTTCCGAATTGGGAACCCTGAGGGCGTACGGCAGTCGTTACGGTTCCGATCCAGTGCCCGTATGGCCGTCCAAGGCTCTGCTAGCTTGGCCTCGGCTCTCTGGGCCGGCCGGCAGGTGGGAACCGGTCCCTCAGGGATTAGGTCAGCACCTGTTTGAAGAGCGCTGGGTACTCATCATCAGCTAGGTCCAAAGACGTCGCCTCGTCCAAACTGAACCAGCCGAAAGCGTCGTGTTCATCGGGCGCCGCATTGACGGTGTCGCCGTCCCACCCGTTGACCCTCCACACCTCCAGGAGGACGTCCGCTATTCGACGCGTTGGCAAAGCGTTATCCACGGTGTCACGGACGTGCCCGGTGTTCCGGTCTGGTGCGGCGGGGTGCTCGAACCGGGCATCGGCCGGGCAACAAATATCGCCCTTGTACTGGCCGGCGTCGCGGCATCCATCACCCAAATCGGGTTCCACCGCGTGGCGGTGTTTGAACCGGGCATCCGTGCATCGGATGTCCGCAGGCCTGGGTGCAGACATGTCCAGACTCTGGATGATCCGTCCAATGAAACCGCTCTGACTCGCCACTAGATTCGAGGAAACCCGAACATCATCTGAACCGAGTCAACGGAGCACGAGTGCAGAATCAGTTCGAAGACAGCCGGAGTCCAACCTCGAAGCCGCTCGCCGGGATCCTGGTCGCGGACTTCTCCCGGGTACTGGCCGGTCCGCTGGCCACCGTGACGCTGGCCGACCTGGGAGCACGGGTGGTCAAGGTGGAGAGGCCGGGCAGCGGTGACGACACCCGCAGCTGGGGTCCGCCGTTCTCCGCCACGGGGGCCACCTATTTCGAGAGCGTGAACCGCAACAAGGAATCCCTCTGCCTCGACCTCACCGACGACGCCGACCTCGCCGTCGCGCGCGCTCTCGCCCTCAGGGCCGACGTGGTGGTCGAGAACTTCAAGCCAGGCGGGATGGACCGGCTCGGCCTGGGCTATGAGAGCCTCAAGGAAGAGAACCCCGGCCTCATCTACGCCTCGATCACCGGTTTCGGCAGCGGCGGTGGGGCCGACCTGCTCGGTTACGACTTCATGGTCCAGGCGCTGGGCGGGCTGATGAGCGTCACGGGGGACGAGAGTGGCCCGATGAAAGCGGGCGTCGCTCTCGTAGATGTGCTCACCGCGAAAGACACGACCATCGGCGTGCTCGCCGCCCTGACGGCCCGAGCGAGCACCGGCCTCGGTGCCCGGCTGGAAATGAACCTGCTGTCGAGCCTGCAGGGGGCGCTCGCCAACCAGGCGCAGGCGTACCTCGGCGCGGGCGTGGTTCCCGGAAGAATGGGCAACCGGCATCCGTCGATCGTGCCGTACCAGCTGCTTGCCTGCGCGGACGGACCACTGGCCGTGGCCTGCGGTAACGACGGCCAGTTCGCCAAGCTCGCCCGGGTGCTCGGCGACGAGCGACTCGCAACCGACCCGCGGTTCTCGACCAACTCGGCCCGTGTGCACCACCGTGAGGAACTCGTGCTCCTCCTGGAAGCGCGCCTCGCGGAGGCTCCGGCGCTGTCTTGGCAGAACCGGCTCACGGATGCCGGCGTACCGGCCGGGCAGGTTGCCACCATCGCCGAGGGCATCGAGCTCGCCGAATCACTGGGCCTGGAGCCGACGATCGAGGTGCAGGACGCCTCGGGTGCCACCATGGGCCGCCAGATTCGGCACCCCGTCAGCTGGACGCCGCCGCTGGCCCCGCGCACGAGCGCGCCGCCGGCCCTCGGCGAGCACAACGACTCCATTCGCACCTGGCTCACCGGCGCTGCGGTTCTCGTCGCACCCCGGGGCTAAGCAGGCTGAACCGGCTGCGTGGTGACGCCGCGCAGCGCCAGCCACAGGTTCGCCGCCACATCGGGATCGTCGAGGTCCGCGTCGATCAGTCGGGAGGCGATCTCGATCCGGTGCCGCAGCGAATTGCGGTGCAGCTGCAGATCCCGAGCGGTCGTCTCCCACTGGCCGCGATGGCGCAGGTAGCAGCGCACGGTATCCACGAGATCCGCCCTGGTGTAGCCCTTGAGCGCTTCGACCCAGGAATCGGCCAGCGGGTCGAGAACGTTCTCCATCTGTACCAGTTGTCCCGGCGCTGCCCGCCGGCAGGCCCGGCCCACCTCAACCACGATGCCAGAGACCTGGGACGGCAGCACCGGACCGCTCATCGCGGCCCCTAGTCGGTCGGGAGCGACACCCGGCAGTCGCCTCGGCACAGGCGCCGGATGCTCCAGTTTCACCGTCTTGGCCGATGCAGCTGCGCCGCCAGCGACGTCTGGAGCGACGTGCGGCACGTCCAGGACCACGTAACTGAGTCCGTCGAAGATACACCGCAGGCTCGAGCGCCGGATGCTTTGCCGCAGCTCCGCGGCATCCTCCCGCGTCGCCATCGCGGCTACCGCATCGGCGAGCTCCTCGGTAGAGAGTAGGTCCACCTGCTCGCCGGTGACGGCCAGGACCCGCACCCGGTCCGTCACCGGGGGCAGTCCCAACTCCGCCGCAGCAAGGCGCGCGGCGTCGACGTAGCCGTGCAGGAGCAGGGTAGTGGCGGTTCCGCCCAGGATCGCGTTGGCCCGGCGCATTTCCCAGTCCTGCTGCGCCGTGATCGACAGCAGCATGCAGCCGGTCAGCATGAGCTGCCGGTCCGCGGGGCGGAGCGCCCGCCCGGCTCCGACCGCCAGGAACCCGGCGGTTCGCCGGCCAGACACGATGGAGTACTCGACGACATCCGTTCCCAGCAGCGGGAAGGTCGCTGCGGCGTGCGTGCCGGCCAGGTTCAGCCGGGCCGTCTCCTCTCGGAGCTTCGGCAGCACCCGGCTCTCGGTCGTTGGCCAGAGGGACTCCGGCGTGCCGTCGGCCGGCAGGTACGCGGCCCAGCCGCCCAGCGCTTCGGCCAGGACCTTCACCACGGATGCTGCCGCTCCCGGCCGCGTGGCGGCGCGCGCGAGCGAGGTCTGCAGCCCCAGGTTCGCTGCAAAATCGGCCTGTTCGGTGCGGCCCACGATGTCCCAGTACGCCCGGGAAACCTGCAGGAAGGGGGTTCCGTCCGGAACGATCAGCAGCGCCAGCCCCGCCTCGCGGCACGCGGCGGCGAGGTGCGGCGGAACGTGGTCGGTGCCCGCGCCGAGGCCCAGCCCGAGGGCTGACACCCCGTGGTCGACGAGCCGCCGCACGTATCGGCGTACATGCTCGTCGGTTCCGGCCAACGGGATTCCCGTGGTCAGCAGTAGTTCGCCGCCGCCCAGGTACGGAGTCGGGTCGGTCAGCTCGGAGATGTGGACTCCCGTGAGGTTGCGGCGGGTCGGTCGCCCGCCACCGTCTGACTGGAGGTCGCTGCCGAGCTGATCCTGCAGTTGGGTGAGGCTGATCGTCACCATGGGGTTCCTTTTCGACTCTGAAAGGCCAATATCTTGGATATTCTAGCCACGCCGCCCGGCCTTCTTAGACGTTTTATACGATGTCAAGCGGCGTGGCCTGCCCTACCTTTAGTCGATGGACACAGCGACCGTTCCCCAGACCCGACTCCTCCGGACGGCTATCCCGGGCCCTCGGTCCAATGCGCTGCAGGCCGAGCGGATGCGACAGGTCTCCAGCGGGTTCGGGACCGCGCTGCCGGTGTTCATCGAACGGGCCGAGGGCGGCATCCTGCAGGACGTCGACGGCAACCGCATCATCGACTTCGCCTCGGGTATCGCGGTCACCAGCGTCGGAGCCGCCAATCCGCTCGTGCAGGCGCGCGTCAGCGCGCAGCTTGCCCGCTTCACGCATACCTGTTTCATGGTCACCGAGTACGAGTCGTTCACGGCGGTATGCGCCTGGCTGAACGCCCACACGCCCGGCGACTTCGAGAAGCGCACGGCGCTGTTCTCCACTGGTTCCGAGGCTGTGGAGAACGCCATCAAGATCGCCCGGGCCGCAACCGGCCGGGCCAGGGTCTTGGTCTTCGACGACGCCTATCACGGCCGGTCCCTGCTGACTATGGCCATGACCGCCAAGGAGAAGCCCTACAAGATCACTTTTGGGCCGTTCCCCACCGAGATCGTGCGTGCGCCGATGGCGGCTCCGCTGCGATGGCCGAGCGGCGCGGAGAACGCCACCGCCGAGGCGGTCGCCGGGGTCGAGGCTGTTCTGGCCGAGCACGGTCCCGAGACCTTCGCCGCCATGGTGATCGAGCCCATCCAGGGCGAGGGCGGCTTCATCGTGCCGGCTCCCGGTTTCCTGGCCGGGCTCCGCGACATCGCGGCCCGGCACGGGATCGTGTTCGTGCTCGACGAGGTGCAGGCCGGCATGGGCCGCACCGGCACGATGTTCGCCAGCGAGCACGAGGGCGTTGCCGCGGACCTCCTTGTCACGGGCAAGGCGCTCGGCGGAGGACTGCCTCTGACAGCCGTGACCGGCCGCGTCGAACTGATGAACGCCGTGCACACCGGGGGACTCGGCGGCACCTACGCCGGCAATCCGCTGGCCTGCGCGGCCGCGCTCGGCGTCTTCGAGGCGTTCGAGAACGGCGACCTGCTCGCCGGGGCACTGCGAATCGAGAGCACGGCCCGCCGCTTCCTGGAGCCGCTCGTGGCGGAGGATTCCCCCATCGTCGACTTCCGTGGCCGCGGCGCCATGCTCGCAATCGAATTCGCCGACTCCGGGACCCTCGAACCACGCCCCGAGCTCGCCGCCGCCGTTGCCGCCCGCTGTCACCAACAGGGGGTGCTCGTGCTCGTCTGCGGCACATACGGCAACGTCATCCGTCTGCTGCCCCCGCTCGTTATTGAACAGGATCTACTCGAAGACGGGCTCGCCGTGCTCCGGACAGCCGTCGAGACCATCTATGCCGAATCGACCGTCGGCGCTGCGGTGGTGCACGCGTGACCGAAACATTCGCACCGGCCGTCGACTCGGCCGTTGACCCGAGCTACGACCCCCGCACGGGCGCGCAGCACGGAAGCGTCTCTCACACTGCCCCGGAGCAGGTCGCCGAGATCCTGCGGCGGGCGCAGGGCGCGGCATCCCAGCTCGCCGACACCAGCCCCGCGACCCGGCAGGGCTGGCTGACCACGATTGCGGAATCCCTCCGAACCCACGAAGACGAACTCGTTCAGCTCGCCGGAGAGGAGACCGGCCTCGGCGCGGACCGGCTGCGCGGTGAACTCGCCAAGTGCGCCACCAGCACCGATTTCTACGGCGCGGTCGCGGCCGAGGGCAGCTACCTGGGTGCCAGCACCGAAGTCATCGGCGGCGACTCCACGCTGTCCCGCTGGAACATCCCCCTCGGCCCGGTCGCGGTGTTCGGGGCGAGTAACTTCCCGTTCGGGTTCGGCGTGATCGGCCACGACGTGGCGTCTGCGCTCGGCGCCGGCTGCCCCGTCATCGTCAAGGCTCACCCGGCCCACCCGCGACTCAGCGTGCGACTGGCGGAGCTGGTCTCCAACGCGCTCAACCGGGCCGGTGCCCCGGCAGGCAGCTACGCGCTCGTCGTCGGCTTCGACGCGGGCCTCCAGCTCGTCGACGCCTCCGAGGTCACGGCGGTAGCGTTCACCGGCAGTCAGGGCGGCGGGATGGCTCTCGTGCAGCGCGCCGCCGCGCGCGGCGTGCCGGTCTTTGCCGAAATGGGAACCGTGAACCCGGTCTTCGTCACGACGGATGCCGCGGCCGACACCGCGGGGATCGCAGCTGGCTTTGTCGGCTCCTTCACCCTCGGTGCCGGCCAGTTCTGCACCAAACCCGGGCTGCTCTTCGCCCCCGCGGGAGCCGGAATCTTCGAGGAAGTGCTGGCCCAGCTGTCGCAGGCCCCGCGGGCCCCGCTGCTGACCGCCGGCATCGCGTGCGGCTATCGGGCCGGTGTGGCGCAACTCATCGAGGCCGCCGATGTCGCGGGAAACGTCACGCCGACGGTCGTCACCGGGGAAACGCCGACCGACCCCGCTGACGGCTACGTGGCCGCCCCGCAGGCCGTCCTGGTGCGGCTGGAGGACCTTCACCCCGGCTCACGCCTGCTGGGAGAGTGCTTCGGCCCGGTCGCTCTGGTCTGCGAATACGAGGATGCCGGGGCTGCACTGGATGCTCTGACGCGCCTGCAGCCAAGCCTGGTCGCATCTGTCTTCACCAGCGGCCCGGGCGACCCGGAGTCGGCGGAGGTCGTGCGGCGGCTGCTTGGGCAGGTGGGCCGGGTCGCGCTGAATGCGTGGCCGACCGGAGTGGCCACCAGCTGGTCCATGCAGCACGGCGGGCCGTGGCCGGCCACGTCCCGGTCCGACGCGACGAGCGTTGGAGCGGGCGCGCTGGGCCGATTCGTGCGACCGGTCGCGGTGCAGAATGCCGAACCCGCGCACCTTTCGGATGCCCTCCACCCTGACAACCCCTGGCGAGTTCCTCGGCGCATCGACGGGCGACTGACGCTCCCCACCCTCTGACTTCCGGTTCAACCTAACGAAAGCGAAACCATGACTGACCTCGCATCCCGCATCGACCTGACCTTGACAACAGCTCCCGCCGGTATCGTTGCCTCGCCTCTGATCGACACCTCGGATCTCATCGACATCGAGTCCCTGCTCACCGCCGAGGAGGTCAAGCTGCGCGATTCGGTTCGGGCTTTCGTTGATTCCACCATCAGGCCCAACATCGCCGGCTGGTACGAGAACGGGGTCTTCCCTCTCGAAATCGTGCCCCAGATGGCGAAGCTCGGCCTGCTAGGAATGCACCTGAAGGGTTACGGCTGCCCGGGCCGCAGCAGTGTCGAGTACGGTCTGGCTGCCCTGGAGCTCGAGGCCGGGGACTCGGGCCTCCGAACCTTCGTGAGTGTGCAGGGGTCCCTCGCCATGAGCGCCATCCACAAGCACGGCTCGGAAGAGCAGAAGAACGAGTGGCTGCCGAAGATGGCGGCCGGCGAGGCGATCGGATGCTTCGGGCTGACCGAGCCGAACTCGGGCTCCGACCCCAGCAGCATGACCACGTTCGCCCGCCGCGATGGAGACGACTGGGTGATCACCGGCACGAAGCGGTGGATCGGGCTCGCCGCCGTCGCCCAGGTCGCCGTGATCTGGGCGATGACCGACGACGGGGTGCGCGGCTTCGTCGTGCCCACCGAGACCGCCGGCTTCACGGCCACGGTGATCGGACCGAAACTCTCCATGCGGGCGTCCATCCAGTGCGAGATCGACCTGGACAACGTGCGCCTGCCTGTCTCGGCGATGCTGCCGAAGGCCAAGGGGCTGAGCGGCCCGTTCTCCTGCCTGAATGAGGCACGGTACGGCATCATCTGGGGTGTCATGGGCGCGGCGCGCGACAGCTACCTCACCGCCCTGGCTTACGCCGGTGAGCGGATGCAGTTCGACAAGCCTCTGTCCGGCTACCAGCTGACCCAGCAGAAGCTCGTCGACATGGCGCTGGAGATCAACAAGGGCACGCTGCTCGCCCTGCACCTGGGCCGTCTCAAGGACGCCGGAACGCTCAAGCCGCACCAGATCTCCATCGGCAAGCTCAACAACACCCGCGAGGCGATCGCCATCTGCCGTGAGGCCCGCACAGTGCTCGGCGGCAACGGCATCACTCTGGATTACTCGCCGCTGCGCCACGCGAACAACCTCGAGAGCGTGCGCACCTACGAGGGCACCGATGAGGTCCACACGCTGATCGTCGGCAACCACATCACCGGAGTCGCCGCCTTCCGCTGACCCCGGTCCACCGTCCCGAGCTTGCACCGGGGTCATCTCGTGGCCAGTGATCAGCGCGGCCGGGAACGTCCCACCACACGACGAAGAACAGGTGAGCGATCATGGCAACCGCTGAAACGCAGATCGACAATGGGATCTTCAGGGTCACGAAGTGGACCATCGAGCCAAATGACGCCATTCCTATGCACGTGCACGAGTTCGAGTACGTGGTGGTGCCGCTCGTCAACGACAGCATGCGAGTGCTGAACTCCGACAGCTCGGAGATCGTGGCGGAGATTCGGCTCGGGGAGAGCTACACACGCCCGGCCGGCGCTGAGCACACAGTAATCAATCGTGGGGCCAACACGATCGAGTTCGTCGAGATAGAGAAGCTCCTCTAGCCGGCATCCAACCATGGATGTGCATAATCACGTGCTATCGGGCGATTGCCGGGGCGCAGTCCGCCCAAGACCGATTGGATGGGGAATGGATTCGTACTATCGGTTCTCAGCCGACGTCGCTGAGATAGACCGTGACCAGGTGCATCGCTGGATCAGCGAGCTGTCCTATTGGGCGCCAGGGCGGTCACGTGCCAGGCAGGACGCAGCCATAGACGGCTCACGAAACTTCGGTATCTACCACACCGAATCAAACAAGCAAGTCGCCTACGCCCGGGTCATCACGGATGGAGTGACTTTTGCATGGCTTTGCGACGTATTCGTCGACCCCGAGGTTCGAGGCCGCGGCATAGGCGGTGCTCTCATCGATGGAGTCTTGGAAGAGTGTGAACCACTTGGTCTGCGACGAATAGCTCTCTCGACAAACGATGCGCACGGCTTGTATTCCAGGTTAGGGTTCACGGCTTTGGATATCCCCGAGTCGTGGATGGAACGAATCGGGGACCCCACAGCTTGAGCACCAGCAGACCCGAATTGCGGCGGACGGTGGCTTGTTCCGAGTCAGTTTGGGTGCTCGGCCCATACTCGCGCCCATACTTCGGTCCAGGCGAGCGTTTTCCGGGTGCCAGCGGGAGGTGACCGCGTTTCTCGGCGAGTTCGGAAGTGCGCACATTTCGTCCTGATGCACGGGAGGAATTGTAAAATTGAGGGTTACTAAGTGCGTATTTTCGTTTTTTTCGCCGACAAAGTTGGCTGATATTGGTAAATTGTTCGCACTTCCGGACCGGTATTGCTACGTTGGGGCCAACCGATTCCACGGGCTGGCCATGCACCGGGTGCGTGTCTACGGGTCTCACGGGATTTCACAACGGAGTGAAAGAAGAAGGATCACCATGCGAAACCAGAAACTGAAGCGGCAACTGAGCACAATCGCGTTGGGGGGAGTGGCGACTTTGATCATGGCTGGCTGCGCGGGAGGTAACGCAGCTGAACCCGTGGCAGATCGAGACCTTGGCACTCCGGTGGCAGGAGTCGTCCCCGAGGGCGTTTTTGATGGTGTCACGCTCACCTACGCGGCTTCTGGCGGTATTTTCCAGGATGGTCAACGCGACGCAGCGTGGGATCCTTTCGCAAAAATCTCAGGTTCGAAATTTTTGCAGGACGCATTCGACGCCGGCAAACTCAAGGCCATGGTTGACAGCGGAAACGTGACCTGGGACATCACAAACGCGACGCAGTTCGACACCGCCCGTGGCTGTGGAACGCTGTACGAAGAGTATGACTACTCGCAGGTGGACATCTCGAAGGTTCCCGAGGGGACGATCACAGACAAATGCATGGTGCCGAATATTCTCTATGGTCTGGTCGTCGCTTACAACACTGATGCGTTCGGCGACAACCCTCCAACCAGTGCTGCCGATTTCTTCGATACCGACAAGTTCCCGGGCAAGCGTACGGTCAGCCAATCCCCGTATGTCGACCCCCAGACGGTGGAGTTCGCCCTGGCGGCGGACGGCGAAGATATCAACAACGTGCAGGTCGCCGACATCGCGACCGCCTTTGACAAGTACCGTGCCCTCGGTGACAACGTCATCGGCTGGACCTCCGGCGCTCAGGCACAGCAGCAGCTTGAATCGGGCGAAGCTGTCATGGGGCTGGTGTGGTCAGGCCGCGGATACGGTGCAGCGGCGGCCGGCGCGCCGGTTGCTCCTATGTGGGACGAGTGGATGATCATGGTCGATTCGACTGCCATTCCCAAGGGTGTCAAGGATCCGCAGGCGGCCTTCGCCGCCGTGAACTTCTACCTCGGCGCAGAACAGCAGGCACGCATGACGGAGCTGACCTCCTATGGGCCGGTGAATGTCGACGCGGAGCCAAAGGTTGACGCGACGTTGAAGACGTGGCTCACCACAGAGCATCTCAAGACCGGGCACGCTCCGAACATTGACTTCTGGGTGGAGAACTACGATGCCCTGTCGGCCGCATGGGCCAGCTGGGTTACCGGCAGCTGACCGGCATGGCTGTTCTATCCATCCGCGGCCGGGGCAATCGCTCCGTTGACGGCGGTGACACGAGCAGGACGATTCGAGAGCCAAAGAATTGGCGCCCGTTTCTGCTGCTGCTACCAGCCTTTGCAGTCGTCTCGTTCTTCTTTCTCGCGCCACTCATTGATGTCTTCATCCGGAGCATCAGCGATCCAACGCTGGGAATCCAGAATTACGTGTGGCTGTTCACCACTCCGACCAACATGGTGGTCGCGTTTCGCACATTCGGAACCTCGCTCGTCGTTACGCTCGTCTGCTTGCTCATCGCTTACCCTTACGCGTATCTGATGACGATTGTGAGTGATCGCACTCGCAATATGTTGCAGCTCTTCATCATGCTGCCCCTATGGACCAGCATCTTGGTGCGCACACTCGCGTGGATGGTTCTCCTGCAAGACACCGGCCCCATCAACGGGCTTCTTGAGACGTTGTTCGGGATCGGTCCACTGCCGCTGATTCGAAGCACTTTTGGCGTCGCTCTCGGCATGTCCCAAGTGCTACTGCCGTTCATGGTGCTGCCCCTTTATTCCGCGCTTGCCAAGATCGACAAGCGGTTGCTACCCGCTGCGGCGAACCTTGGGGCGAGACCCGTCACGGCATTCTTCACGGTTTACTTGCCGCTTTCTCGACCAGGGATATTTGCGGGTTCGGTAACGGTTTTCATTCTGGGACTCGGGTTTTACATCATCCCCGCGCTATTGGGTTCGTCGAAGGAAATCATGATGTCTGCACTCATGTACCAGCAGATCAGTGGCTTCCTCATGTGGGGCCACGGCACCGCCCTTGGAATCTTCATGCTCACAACGACCATCGTGGTGCTTGCGCTCCTGAGCCGCGTGTCTAAGGGTGCGAATCTGTTTGTGGGGCGGGCCAAATGACAATGAAACGCGCACTGGGTGCCCTGGCGGTTCTCATCGTTCTCTGGTTACTCCTTCCCACCCTGGTGATCATTCCTATGTCGTTCAACGCGGCGGCGTCGTTCAATTTTCCACCCCAGGGTTTCTCCTTGCAGTGGTACGAGAACTTCTTAACCGACCCATCATGGTTGCGCGCCTTGGGCTCATCGCTGCAGGTGGCCCTCATCACCACGGTTGTCGCGACGTCGCTTGGGATCATGGCGGCAATCGGGCTGTCCAAGGTCAAATTCCGCGGAAAGGCGTTGCTAGAAAGTTACTTCCTCACTCCGCTCATCGTCCCCGGCATTGTGATCGCCATTGGGCTTTACTCGCTTTTCCTGCGCTTCAACCTCCTTGGCACCCTTCCCGGGTTTGTGCTGGCGCACACCGTGGTTGCGCTGCCACTGGTCATTCTCAATGTGACGGCTTCGCTCCAAGGCGTAGATCCTCGCTTGGAGCAGGCGTCAGCCACGTTGGGGGCTGGCCGTCTACGCACCTTTTTCAGCATCACCCTCCCGCTCATCATGCCCGGGGTGACGGCGGGAGCATTGTTCGCCTTCGTCACGTCCTTCGATGAGATCATTCTGTCGCTCTTCATCCAGAGTCCGCAGTTGCAGACGCTGCCGGTGAAAATCTACAACAGCGTGACTCAGGCGAGTGATCCAACTGTCGCTGCCGTCGCCGTCGTGGCGATGTTCACGTCAGTGCTTGTGATGCTCACCGCACAATTTGCTACCCGCAAGAGAAAGCGAGTTTCGGCATGAGTCCGGAAAGTACCACTGCCGCACGAGACCAAAACGAACGTGAACTCCGGCAATTGCACCTCAATACTGAGGTCATTGGCGTGATCAACGACGCGGGCATCAGCCTTCGCGATGTGACAAAGCGCTACGGGAGTAAAGCTGTCGTTGATGCGATCAACCTCGTCGTAGAGCCGGGGGAGTTCATGACGTTTCTCGGCCCATCGGGGTCCGGGAAGACGACGACTCTCAACATGATCGCTGGCTTCGTCACTGCAACGGAGGGGCTGCTTCACATTTACGGCAAGCCTGTTGCCAAGATGCCTCCCCACAAACGAGACATCGGCATGGTGTTTCAGAATTACGCCCTTTTCCCGCACAAGACCGTCTTCGAGAATATTGCCTACCCCCTGGACCGGCGCAAGATTGCGAAATCAGCGCAAAAGGCGATGGTCGCGGGTGCTCTCGATATGGTGCGCATGGGGGAATTCGGCGATCGATATCCGGCGGAACTCTCGGGTGGTCAACAACAGCGAGTGGCTCTCGCTCGCTCGCTCGTTTACAAGCCACGCGTGCTGCTCATGGATGAGCCGCTCGGTGCCCTCGACAAGAAATTGCGCGAATGGCTGCAGAAGGAGATCAAACGAATCCACCGCGAGGTTGGATCAACATTTGTCTACGTGACGCATGACCAAGAAGAGGCTTTGTCTCTTTCTGACCGAATCGCAGTATTCAACAACGGGAAGATAGAACAGGTCGGCAGTCCGACAGAACTTTATCAAAGGCCTGAGACCCTTTTTGTTGGGCGCTTTCTCGGTGAATCTACGGTGTTGTCCGGCCGGGCGGTCGATTCCCTCGGCGGAATGACCACCCTGGATATTTCCGGACATGAAGTCCGTGTTCCCGGCCACAGGAGTTCAGCTTCGCTAGCGATTCTCATTCGTCCCGAGAACATAACGCTTCAGGATGAAGGCACCGTTCCGGAGTCTTCGCAGGTGAACTCGCTGCCAGTGATCGTGCTGGACGCAAACTATTTGGGTGCAGCCTGGCGTTGCGAGGTGCAACTTCCGGATGGCAGCACCGGCACTGTTCGTGAGGCGCACTCCGCTGTTGTGCGGGAGCCGGGTACTCGTGCGTCAATGAGCTGGAACGTCGATTCCGGGGTGCTACTTGAAGACACCGGTGATGCAGGAGTGTCACTGACCTAGTCTCTGGTCAGAGAGTGAGTGATTGTGGAGCTGTCGGGCCGCACCAGATCAGGCCCGATGGCTTCATTTCGCGAGCAACGTCGAAACGAGGCGGGCCTCTCTAAGCCCGCTCTCTATGGCGCCGTCGATGAACCCGCCCCAGAGATCGGCGGTGTCGCATCCAGCGAAGTGGAGCACGCCATCCGCCAGCTGCAATTTTGAAAGGTCACGAGTGAGCTGTCCTGGCCGGTGGGTCATCCACGTATTCTTCGACAAGGGATCCTTCATCCAGTCATGCGCAGCAACGTCGATCACTTCAAGGTCATCACGCCACACTCCCACGGCCGCCTGGACCTGTTCGATGCTGTTCACGTCAATGGCTGTGTGATCCGGCCCGAAGCCAACCAGAATCGAATGGTCTTCCTCGATGAACTCGCTCTTGAGCACCGAGATCGGGTGGTGCTGAGACGCGTAAGCGAAGAACCGTGGCAGACGACCGCGCACCTTTATCCACACCTTGATTCCCTGTGATGCCACGCGCTCGCGGTTGGCGCGCCTCCAAACTTCGGGGAGCGGGGGCGTGATGGTGATCGTATCGACGGCATTGATGGGCAGGGTCATAATCACTCGCTGCGCCCGCAGCTGTCGACCGTCGGAGAGAGTGACGGTGGCCCCGTGCGCATTGTGCTTGATGGCCGTGACTGTCGAGCTGAGTTGGATGTCGCCGCCGATGTCCGCGGCGATTGCTGCCGTGAAGGACGACATGCCTCCCGCTACTCGATAGGTCGACGAGGCCTCGTGCATGAGAGGCCAGTGGCCGCCGGCCGCGCTCGCCCAGCGTAGAGCGCTGGCGAGACCGACCTCGTGCAGTGGTGCGTTCACGTGTCCGACCCACACAGATTCGTTCGCGTAGCGGGCCTCATCGTCCAGGAGTATTTCGTCTAGGCGCTGCTGTAGTGACTGGTCATCCCGTTCGGTGATTCCGCCGACTGTTGGATCTACCGCTCGCGGAATGGCAGTGAGCGCATCCTCAACTACCTGACGTTGCCCTTCATGGATGAGAGCCATGAAGTCTTCGAGTGTGCCTTTTCTTGGTGCGCCTCCTGCACCGAGCCAGTAGGCGTCTTCGGCGATCGGGCTGCGATCGATTTTCCGACCATACCGAGTCATTTCCGCCCACACGTGGGGTTGTACCCAGTGCACCCAGGTGCCGCCCAGTTCCAGGTCGTGCCCTAAAGCATGCTCGGTCCACGTGCGACCGCCAACTCGGTCGCGAGCCTCGAGCACGATCACTCTGTGACCACTGTTCCCGAGTTCTCGTGCGGCCACGAGTCCGGCGAATCCGGCGCCGATGACGATCACGTCTGCTGCATCCACCAGGCCGGCCTTCACAGATCTTGAGTTTCATTTGCGACGGCCAAGATCGCTCTGGCTGCTCGAAAACCGGACACGACCGCCCCGTTCAGGGACTGTTGGAGGCCGGTGTGCTCGCCAGCAATTGCAACGAGCCCTGCCGCGCTGTCAAATGCGGTCGTGTCCTCTGGCCTCCATTCGAGGGACGGCGCTGAGTAGGACCCTAGTGTCCACTCGTCGTTTGTCCAGTCGGTCAGCAGCACATCCCCGTCGATGTCCAGTTCAGGGCGCATTTTTTTCAGTTCGGCAACCCAGCGTTGGGGCCCGTTCGCCGTATCGAGTGACTTCAGTGTGCGGGATCCGCCAGCGAAGCACGAGAGCGCCGGCACACGATTTTCCCCATCGACCGACATGGAGCGCCACGACCACCACGCATGATCAGCGCTCTGGAGTGCTGTGTCGTCATCGACAGCAGACAGAGGAACGCCGAGCTTTGCTGCCGTGCCCATCGAACGGTGGTCAAGCGCAGCTCGCTGGGTAGCAGGGAGCGTGAACCCGAGGTTGAGCGTGCGCAGGATTGGGAGCGGCACTGCGAGCACTGCAGCGTCCCCATCGACTGTGCTGCCGTCGCGGAGGTTCACCTGAATACCCGAACTCGACTGGTCTATCGCGGTTATGGGGGACTCCAGCCTTATGGCCGGGCCAAGCGAGCGGGCGAGTTCACTGGCGAGCGACTGGTTGCCCCTGAGGAATCGGCCGCCGTCCTCTATGTAACCTCCATCGGCCGAGGACTCATGCATCAGGGCAGCTTCTGCGCTGATTAGCTCAGGATCACCGGCAAGCGATGTTGCTATTCGCCGATACGCCGGGTGGCCGTGAAAACCTGAGCCAATCGTCTCCTTGAATACGGTGTCTACCGAGATCTTGGTCACGCCATCTGCGAGCATCCGCTCTAGCGTGCGGATGAGACGACCACTTACTGCATTCAGCTCGCTGAGGCTCAAGTGTGAACCGTTGACGGTTCGCCGTGCGTACCGCACATTGTGAGTGAGAATCGGAACCTCAACCTCCGCTGACAAACGACGAATAGCAGATTCTGTGGGAAAGATGTACTCCCCACCGCGCTCAGTGACCTGACCGTTGCCGAGTGTCTCTGACCACGTGCGCCCACCGACCCTGTTGCGAGCCTCAAGAACAACAGGGTCATGACCGAGTTGTCTCAGCTTCCATGCGGCCGTCAGGCCCGCGAGGCCTGCGCCAACAATAATGACCTTCACGGTTCCCCCTCAGAGTCCGCACGGGGCGCGGTTGTTGACCTGAGCGACGACCAGCCCCATTGTTGATGCTATTCAGGCCTTAATTCCAGATATTATGGACAAAGACTATCCAGAATCGGAGAATATTCATACAGTTTCCCAACAATCAGGGTGAATGCGCACGGATTTGTATTTTCGTGGTGCAGGAGTCCCTGGACCTGATCTTGAGACGAGGCGAAAAGTGCCGGGCAGCTTAGGGTTCTCAATTGAAGAGGATCGCGTCATTGACTACCTTCGTCGTGATGGGCGTGCGTCTTACTCATCCATTGCAGAGGCGCTCGAGCTCACCAGGAATCGTGTTTCTGAAATCGTGAAATCAGTGGTCGACAGCGGTCAGCTGCGATTCACGGCGAGCGTCAATCCGCGCATGTTTGGCTTTCAAGTCGAGGGTCACCTTCACATTGTTCTCCGTGGTGACGCAAGTGCTCTTTACGAAGAAATGGTCGGGTCATCACTGACGACTTACGTCTCTACAACGACCGGCGATGCGGGGCTGTGCGTTCAGGTGCGATGTCGCTTCGAGACAGAACTGGTCGAGTTACTTGCTGCGATCAGAGAACACGTCGAGGTGCTTTCGATCCAGGTGCACCGTTATGAAAGCATCGTCCATAATATTTACGCACCCACGTTGCAGGCAGAGGATGAGTCCTATCTCGACGAGCTTGATATGCGCCTGATAGAAACGCTCGAACGAGATGGTCGCGCTCCCGTGCGGGTGCTTGCCGAGGCGCTCGGTCTGCCTGAAAGCTCCGCACGTCACCGGATGACGAGGCTCATCGATGGCGAAATAATCCGTGTGGTCGCAGTGCCGAAGCGGGATTTTGGCCGCGCACACACGATCGCACTCGGTCTGGGCGTGCGACACCAGGGAGCGAGCGGCACTTGTGTAGAAGTCCTGAGCAGACTGGGTGCAGAGTTCATTGCCACGACGACGGGTGATTTCGGCATCATCGCCACAGCAGTTTTCAATACTCTGCGGGAGGCGAACGACTTCGTGGAGACGCTTCGACGCGAGCCACGGGTCGTAGGGCTTTCAACGTGGGTCCACTTGCAGATCCAGAAAGAGGATTACAGCGTCGCTGAGTATCGAGACACCCGGCAACGGTGACCGCTGCCGGGCATGCCAGCCGGTACGGACGGCAGCTTTTCCGAGGCTGGCCAGGTTGTTGCTTCTAATCTGGGCATCATTCGATTCGCCATAGTCCGTGGTTCATTAGTGTCGAAGCCGCCTGAAAACGTGGTCTGGGCCGACCGGATCGGCTTATGGCTTCCTGCACAACCGGCTGAACACGCAAACCGTGGAAATCCGCGGGTACTCTGCAGCAGTTCCGGGTGGGCGATACCGTCGAGACGACTATCAGTCGTCCTTGGTTCGAGTGGATGCAGTTGCCCATCGCTTACCCATCAAAATCATTCTTGGCCGACCGTAATCGACCGGGTGCAGTTAGTTATAGTGAACCGCCCGGTTCCCTGTGAAAACACGGGAATCCGCGAGTTTTCCAAGACATTTGGCGAAATCGAAGTTAAGGCCTGAACCTTAAAGGGGTCGCAGGTTCAAATCCTGTCAGCCCGACCAAAGGGCCGTTCGCGAAACTCTTCACGAAATGGTCCGGTCGAAACAAAAAGAAATCGCTCCTGAGGCCTCCTGGGAGCGATTTCTGGTTGAAGGGGTTCTCGCGTCCGATTTCGGTCGCGATGCTTGAGTTGTCGTCGTGCCATCGGCTGTCCTGCAGCTTTTTAAGCGTTTGCGCGCGCGCCGGATTGTCTCGAATGCTAAGTGCTTTTGCCATCTGAGCGGTATCTGGTCCTGAGCGGGACTGTTAGGTCCGTAGCGGTGGTCCGCCGGTTTCGTCCGATGCGAGGTGTTTGACCTTGTCGGGCCGCATGACGCCGGCCGGGTAGGTGTCGGTGTAGGGGTTGTGCCATTCGCGGTCGCGGCGGCGAATCGGGCGGACGACGGGTTCTCCGTGAACGTGTTTTTTGCGTTGTCCCTAATTTTGTCGCTGATGAAAGCAGCGATTTTGCGGAGGTTGAAGTTCGTCAGCAGGATGGCGACGATATTTCACGCGGCGCCGAATCCGCGCACCTGGCGGCGCCTGGCGGACTCGATGTCCTTAGGCCCGTTGCTTTTGATCTGGTCGTTCAGGGACTCGATGGAGTTGCGAGCATGGTCGTGGAATTCATCCCATTCCTTCGTGCCGTATTCGAACGCCTCCGCGTTGCGCCGGTTGTTGGCAATGTCAAAGGACACGGAATGCTGGCTGCAGATCTTGTCCGCGAAGTCGGGCAGATCTTCTACGTCGACCGCGGGGCGGATCTTGTCCGTCACGGTCTTGAGCAGTTCTCGTAAGGGGCAGGTCACGGTCGGGCTGGCGGCCAGTGCGGGGCAGCGCAGCACGACGCGGCCAGTTGCATCGGGCTTCTCCTTGACGTGGAGTTATAACGCGGTGCGGCTCTTGATGCGCTCCCGGTTTGTTGCTGTATCGATGATGGGCCATTCCGTCCTCATTGGGCCACGTGCATCGCGTATGGCGCTAGGTGTGATGCGCCGGGTGACCGACGAGCGACACCGTTTACGGAACTGGCTGGGTGGTTTAGCGTAAATGGGTTTTTAGGAAGAGGGATGTTCGCTCGAATGCGTCTGTCGCCTCGTCTGCGGCGTGGCGTGGAAGGTCCGGGTCCAGGGCGAAGCCGTGACGGACTTTAGGGTAAACAACCACCGCGGATTGCGTGGTGTTGTGGGTGAGGATTTCGCGCACCTGTTGGAGGTCACGGGCCGGGGTGCTGGCGTCTGTGCCGGCATATATTCCCAACCAGGGAGCCTTGAGCACGCGTACGGCATCGATTCCGCTGAGGATGCCAGGCCAGCGTGGCGAAGCCAGGCCGGCACCGTAGAAGGTGACTGCGGCATCGATGTGCAGTGTTGCTGCCGCCCACAATGCGAGGGTGCCTCCCATGGAGAATCCTATTACCGCTACTTTCTGTGCTCCTTGGGCACGGACCCAGGACAAGGCGCTCTCGATGTCAAATGTGAGCCCTTCCCTCGTGAGGGTGTCGTGGTGACGGCGGGCTTGTGTGAATTTCCCATTGGTGACGACGGGGTCTGCGATGCGGTGGTAGAGGTGCGGCGCGGCGGTGATATAGCCGCAGCCGGCTAGGCGGACGACGAGAGCAGTGACCGGTGCGGAGAGGCCCCAGACCTCGTGGAGCACAATGACCCCAGCCCGGGCTACACCCACCGGCATCGACACTGTCAGTGGGACACCACCAGCCCCTGCAGTTTCATTCGCATGCGAATGGTCGGAACGGGCCGGGATGGATTGCATGCTTTCTTCCGTTCGTTCAGGACTTCCAGTGACAGCGGCCTCACCGGAGATATCCTCACCTAGCCCGCGTGAACCGGCGGGCTGAAACGAAGAAGCTTCGCCCCCGATCAGGTTACCGACGGCTTCAGGACGGCAACAGGGCGATGCCACCTTACGAGGCTGCGCCCTTTCTCGCGGAGCCGAGTGTCGGGCGCATAAATCTGACATGTCTGATGCGGGCTTCAGCACGTGCGGTTCAATGGGAGTATGGCTGGAATCTGTGTGTACACGATCGGGCATTCCACTCATCCCGTTGATGAGTTCGTTGGAATGTTGAAAGCAAATGGTGTCGAACGACTCATCGACGTTCGCACCGTTCCCGGGTCTAGTCACAACCCACAATTTGGGGAACACGAACTCGACACAAGCATGCCGGAGGCAGGTATTGACTATCAGCGACTTCCCGAGCTAGGCGGGTTACGGCATACTCCGGCGGCAGAAGCATCTATCAACGGAGCGTGGCGTAACAGAAGCTTTCGCAACTATGCCGACTACATGCAAACGCCCGAGTTCGTTGCCGGCGTTGACGAGTTGGTGGCGCTGACGAAGAAGCAGACGGTGGCGATCATGTGTGCCGAGGCCGTGCCCTGGCGTTGTCACCGATCACTGATCGGAGACGCGTTGCTGGCTCGCGGTCTGCAGGTTGCCGACATCATGAGCCTGACCTCGACCAAGCCCCACACCCTCACCAGCTTCGCGAAAGTCGATGGTAACCGCCTCTGGTATCCACCGGAAGAGTGAAACCCGAGGGTGCCAATTCGAAGCAAGCTGGTACAGCGAATACGTTCGAGAGCATCATTATGGCAGTGGAAGGCATACCAATGACAAAAAAATACTCAGTCGGCGATCACGTGCGCTGGAACTCCGAGGCCGGCCATGTACACGGCACCATCGCGAAAATTCATACGATAGACGTGGAATACAAAGGGCACACTCACCGCTGCAGTCCCGATGATCCGCAGTACGAGATCACGAGTGACACGACCGACCACGTGGCGATGCACAAGGGCGAGGCCCTGACGAAAATATAACCACCCGCGGCCACCAATGCAGACAAACGGCGAGCCACGGTTACGGGCGGCCTGGTTTGTAGGTTGAGACGGATGCCGCATCAGCTAACCAGTATCGCCAGGGGAAATTCATCGCATTGCCGCCGGGTCCGCTGACGCCAACGCGTGGTCCGGTTCGGTGGGGTAACACCAGGCCATCATCCGGAACGAAAAACTTCCACTGTCCGCCAAAAAGATCGTCACCGTCGTTTGCCAGGGTTGCCCCGAAGGTTTGGGCAACGCAGCCAGGGCCCCGCGCCAAACTGCTACTGGGAAGAGGAACTTTTCGTGGTTTACTTTCTCGACGGCTGCGGGCAATGGCGGCACCTCCCATCACGTCTCCCGCCCTGATGAGACAACCGTATGGCTGTCCTGGTTGTCCGGCGACGAGGTTCAGCGAGTGGTGCATTCCATAGGTGAAGTAGCAGTAGAGGTGCCCGGCGGGACCGAACATTGTCTTGTTCCGATTCGTCTGGCCCCGATAGGCGTGTGCGCCGGGGTCGCGTTCACCCGCGTACGCCTCGACCTCGGTAATTCGAATGGTCACAATGCCGTCGTCATCGGTGCGTTGAAGGATGCAGCCGAGAATTTCGGGTGCGACATTGAGCACCTCGCGGGCAAAGAACTCTCGGTTCGCTAGATGAAATCCGTTCGGCAAAGTCACTTGGTTATCGTATGCATTCCTGGCGAGCAACGCGCGAACGAGCGTTCAGAGCATCTCAGAAGTTGATCTGGTCTCAACGTCACGCGAAATAATTTTTTGAATGAGCAGCGCAAGAGATGCAGCGGCATGAGACGGTGACGTCGGTTCGTCGTCGTCTCCAACCTCCGCGATTCCTCCAGATCACCGAGATCTCTGTTGCTGTGGCGATTGCCTGGACACCGTTCCCTTTCCTCCCTGGAAACGCTCAGGAATTGCGGTACTACGCGCCGCTGGGCGCACTTCTGAGCATGCACCCAACCCTCATGCGTTCGCTCCGCAGCGCTTTACAAACCCTCGCTGGGCTGGCCTTCGGAATCGCCCTCGCCGGGGCCGTGCTCATCCTGAGCGAGCCCAGCGTTTAGACGATCTGGCTGGTCATCGGCCTCGGCCCCCTTATCGGAGGCATGCGATGGCTTACTGTGGGCGGAGGTCGAGCGGTTGAGCAGTTTTTGAGGCACCCTCGCCACGCACCTCAGCGATATCGGCGTGGCCTTGGTTGGGAGTTGGCCTCCCGAGCGTGAACTCTGGGCGACCAGGGGCAGCGCACTCACGGACGCGGCACGAGACGTCAGGTCGGCTGTGCAACGCGCCGATGAGAGTCGTAAGGGTAACCCTCGCGCTCGTTTCAACCGCAGAAATCTTGTTGTTGACTAGGAGGGCCTCGCGGCCCTGGAGAACGTCACCTTTCACGTGCGCAACCTGTCCGAGGTTTTTGCGGGCATGATCTGGGGTAAACCGATTCCCCTTGAGCTGCCGCCCGAACTGCCTCCGGTTCTCAGCGATGCCCTGCACGCAGTCGCAGAAACCTTGCGTGCCCCGGACGATGGCCCGCGTGATAGCGCACCCCTTGATGCCGCCGTAGCGGCAGTCGAGGCGATTCTGCACGGCATGCAAGAGTTGGGTGCCGGGGCGACGTCGCTTATCCCCACGGCCGCGATCGTCATCGATCTGAAGTGCATTTTGGTCGCCCGTCGCCCTGGGACCGAGAGAGATTCTGAAGAGTCTCCCTCGCCCGTCGTTCAGCCCGTCCCATCGCCTGTTCACGCTGCTGAGGTTCCACGCACAGGAACCTTCTCGTTCCCGCGAGTTTTTCCTTACCCGGGTTGACCTTGGATTAGCCTTCGGTACTGTGAATGGGATTGCAGAAACTATTTCATCCGTCGAATTCGCATTAGGAGGTCACCATGCCCAACGCCATCGAGACTGTCGACGTCAACGTTCCCGTTACCGTCGCGTATAACCAGTGGACAAAATTCGAGGAGTTTCCAAAGTTTCTCAGTTTTGTTGAATCCGTCACGCAGGTGACCGACACTCTCACCGAGTGGAAGGTTAAAGTCGGTGGCGTGGAGCGCGAGTTTGAGGCTCGGATAACTGAGCAGCACCCTGACGAGCGTGTTGCCTGGAACAGCACCGGCGGCCAGGTTGACCACGCGGGAGTTGTCACGTTCCATAAGTTGGCCGCGAACGAGACACGGGTGACGGTACAGCTTGATTGGGAGGCGACAGGGCTGCTTGAGAAGGCTGGGGCCGCTCTCGGTATCGACGATCACGCCATTAAAAAAGACCTCAGGAACTTTAAGGAGTTCATCGAGGCGAAGGGAACCTCCGACGGCGGATGGCGCGGAGATGTGAAGGCCTGACGCTGCCGGAAGACCAACCTCGGCAAGCGCTACTGGATAGAGTCGTCGGTCAACCGGATCAGTGAAGGCAAATATAAAGAAATCGCACCTGAGGCTTCTCAGGAACGATTTCTGGTTTGAGTGGATCTTGCGGTTTCGTGTGGCTGCGAATTCTTCTTCAGCGCCGTAGCTCCGGCTGTTTTTCTGTGTTCACCTGTGTCGGATGGTCTCGAACGCTGTGTGTTTCACTTTGTCCGGGCGCATGAAGTCAGTCGGGCTCGATTGCTCGGGGCACATCGAGCCGTGAACCTTCGGGTTCTCCTTGCCAGGGACTGCGCTGGTGGCTAGGGCATTGCCGGGCGGTCGCCTTCGCGCAACCAGTCGTCGAAGAAAGTCTGGAGTTGCTGGCCTGAGCTCTCTTCCATTACGGCTTCGAAGTCCGCAGTGGTCGCATTCGAGTCGTCGTACTCAGTCAGCCACAAGCGGGCGCCGGCGAAAAACGCGTCGTCACCGATCTTCGCGCGCAATGCGTACAGGGTAGCCGCGCCTCGCAGATAGACCGGATTCGCAAAGAGGCTGTCGCGACCCGGGTCTGCGATGTTGAGTGCCCAGCCGTCGTTTGCGTTCAGGTATGCCACCGTGTCGGCGAACTGATTGGAAATTGATGCGGTGCCCTGATGTTCTGCCCAGAGCCACTCGATATAGGTCGCCCAGCCTTCGTTCAGCCAGATGTCCTTCCAATCAGCCGGGGTCACAGAGTTGCCGAACCACTGGTGCCCCAGTTCGTGCACCACTGTGTTTTCGTCCGCGACCTCGGAGTACACCGGGCGGGTCTGAGTCTCCAGGGCGTAGTCGACCGAGTCGTCGTCGACAATGGCGCCGAACGACTCGAACGGGTATCGCCCGAATTGGGCCTCCAGAAAGGTGATCATCTGGGGCTGCAGCGCGAGTGCCGCCGCTGTTTCTGCAAGAGGCGCGCCCGTCACTCCATCGTCGATCGCATTGATGATCGGCAGACCGTCCGGACTCACGTCGCGGGACAAGGCGTAGTCGCCTACGCTCGCCGTCGACAGGTAGCTGGACATCGGGTCGGATGCCCGCCACGTCCATGTTGTCCAGCCGGCCTTTGTCTTGGGCGCCCCGGCGGGCAGCCCGTTTGCCACAGCTGTCTTACCGGCCGGCACCGTGATGCGGAACCTGTAAGTTGCCTTGTCTTCCGGGTCGTCGTTCACGGGGTACCAGGTCGCCGCTCCATCGGGCTCGTTGACCACCATCGCGCCATCAGCAGTGGTGACCCACCCGTAGAGGGCCCCGGTGGTGTCTAGTGGCCGCCCGGTGATCCCGCCATATTCAATGACAATGGTCGTCGTCTGTCCTGCTTCGAGCTTCGGCCGCAGCTCAACGGTGAGTTCCCAGTATCGGTTTGCATTGTCCTGCTTCTGTGACCACTCGGCGCTGTCTTTGCCTTGCGCTTTCCCGTGTGCCGCCGCCTTGCCGTCCACCCGGACCGACGAGACGTCGGGGCCGCGTAAGTCGAAGTTAAGCGACTGCAGATCCTGCTTCGCGCGGAGTGTGATGGTCGCGACGCCGCTGAGGCGGCCTGTGAGGACCGTGGGTTCCGTCGGCGGCATGTAGCGAAGGGCAAGGTCGTAGTGCTGGACGTCGTACCCGCCGTTGCCGGCGTTGGGGAAGTACGCGTCACCGCTTCCGGCCGCGCCGGCCGTAGAGCGCGCCCCGTCCTTCCCAAGGGAGACCTGCGCCGTCTCACTGAATGCGCCAGACGCGACCGTTGTCGGCACGATTGCGACCGCTGGAGCTAACCTCGCCCTGGCGTCGGACGCGTTGGGGGTTACGGCTGTTCCGGTTCCGCAGGCGGCCAAAGCGAACACGGATAACCCCGCGAGTGCGACGGTTGTGAGCCTTCTCAATGAATCCAAGGGACATCTCCTTTATTGGGAGTGAGGTCGAATATGGACTGGCTGGACTGGAGAAAAGCGTGAAGACGACGGTTAAATTCAGGGAATCCACAACCTAGTGCCCATCTCCGGCAACATCAACCGCGCTCATGGAATTGGCGCAGCAAGCACAGTGCACCCGGCGTCGTTGCTCCCGCGAGTGGGTGTCCGTGGGATCGTGACGCGGGCTCTTCGCCTTGGTTGCCTACGTCGGTGAGTATGCGACTTGAGTCGGCGGCCACTTCCATGCGGTTACGGCAATGGCGATGAGAAGTACCACTTCGATGAAGCTACCGAGGAGGTAGTAGACCCATGCGTCGCGAATGGCCAGACAGGATGAAGACCCAGAGAGAAGGGGCGGACGATGTTAGCTGAGAGCCCAGAGAGGCAGAGTCCCGACGAAGAGACCAAGGGTCATGAGCGCGATCGCCGCCGGATGTGACGCTGGGACGTCTCCGGTTCCGAGTCTGTTGGTGATGCGGGCCAGGAGCGCATGGGTTCGTTGGCGAGAGAGCAGGCCGATGACTAGGAGCACTAGGCAGGGTAAGCAGTAGATGACCGTATACCCGGCCAGCACCAGGAGCGCTTCACCTGTGCTGGCTTGCGCGTCGAGGAGCCTTTCGATAGCGATGAAGTAGGGGAACGCGTTGGGCAGATCGGCGGCCGTGAGTAGTGCGCCAAAAGGGAATGCAGTCCACGGGGTGAACCACGTGGGCAGTTCGATGGGTTTGCGGGGTCGGGTTCGGAAGCGTCGAACGCCAGCGATAACCACCGCGGCTCCCGCTGCCCCGAAGGCGACATAGCGCAGCGCGAGCACAATGCCGCCGACGGCGCCTGCGGCTGCGCTAGCGCCGAGAAACAGTGCTGCACCCGCCACGAACACGGTTGTGGCCGCGCCGAGAATGGTCACCAGTGCCGTTAGTCCGGGCCGACTGGGTGCAACAAGCAGGATGAGTGTGACGGCGACGATGGTCGCCGGATTGAAGGCGTCGAGGGCCGCTAGGCCGGCAATCGCGCCCAGTAGCGCTCCACTCATTGTTTTGACGCACCACCGGGTCGAGGGATCAGGGCGTCGAGGAGTGCGTCGAGTTGTGCGGGGGTGGGGGCAGGCTCGATGCCGGCGATCACGTTGGCTGCGAGTCCGTCACCGACGAGGCGGATCACCCGCGCGCGTGTGACGTCGCCCGTTTCCTTCTGAATCATGGCCTCCCATCGAGAGCCGGCTTCCTGCGCGGCGGTAGCGACGTCATCACCCGGCGACTCGACCGCCCGGTGCGCGACCGCTAAAGCTCGGAACAGAGCCACGTCATCACCCGTCGGCACGGAAAGCCTGAGCCAGGCTTCCGCCGCCCGGCCCTCCATCGACGCCGCAAGCATCGCTACGTCGAGCTCCTCCAACGCCCCGATGGCCAAGCCCTGAACAAGAGCCGCGCGCGAAGGAAAATGATGGATCAGTCCGCCCTTCGACACCCCCGCAGCACTCGCGGTGCTGTTCAAGGACGGCACAACACCGCGCTCGAGAGTGAGGTTTCGGGCTGCGCTGAGAATAAGTGACCGACGATCCATGGGACCATCCTAGATGCGAACCGACCGGTCGGTCGGACATCGTTGTTGATCGGCCAGGAGATTATCCCGGCGCAGCAGTGAGTTACTGTCGCATCCGGCAAACTCGTTTTCTTCCGGGGCACGACACAACGGTCTCACTGACCGCCGCGGGGTCCGAAACCAGATGTGACGATTCCGGCACCGGTCCCGTCATCCGCTCGCGGGCGTGGATCAGCCAGGGAACGCTGCGTCGTAGACCGCGCGAAGCTCAGCGCTGTCGGCCCCGGTGACGCCGCAGCCGGTGATCGTTCCATCGACTGCGCCGACGAGGTAGCTCTGGCCGACCACGAAGGGCACGCCCGAGAAGTCGGAGGTCATCGCGTCGACCTGCGTTACCTCCACGCGGTCGGCGACGTCGCCAGCGAAGCGCTCCCTGACCTCCAGCAGAACGGTGTCGCCCTGGATCTGCAGCACCGTCGCGGCGAACGCCTGCTCCTGCGCCGCGACGGTCGCCGGCTCGAGCCTGAGGCAGCTGCCGCTCGCGAGGCCTCCGTCCATGGGAGGCTGCAACGCCTCGACGGTGGGCTCCGGGCCGACGACGACGAGGGGCACGACGATTGCGGCGGCGATGGCGAGGCCGGAGGCGATGCCGACCACCGGCATCCACCGCCGCAAGGCGCGTCGCGGCGCCGTGGGGGTGGCGGTCGTGGTGATAGGGGATTGGTCGGTCATGATCTGCTCCATTCTGTGGTCGAGCCATGTCGGCGAGGCAGGGGGCAGCGTGCGGGCCGGATCGGCGGCACGCAGCTGATCGCGCAGCGCACGGTCATCGTCGTGCATCTTCGCTCCCTTCGTCGTACGGTACATGTCCGGTCGGGTCGCCGGATTTCAGTAGCTCCTGCTTGAGGCGAGCCTTCGCACGGTGTAGGCGGATCGCCGCTGCGTTCGCGCTGATGCCGAGCACGACGGCAATCTGCGGGCTTTTCAGCTCGTCCCATGCCCACAGCCGCAGGATCTCCGCGTCGTTTCGACGCAGGCCGGCGAGGGCGGTGGTCACGCGGGCCGTCTTGGCGGCGCCATCGACGGTGGATGCTGCGGGGTTCTCGTCCGCAGCGGCCGGCGGCGGGTCGATGGCAATGATGCGGCCGATGAGACGGATGCGCCGGCGCTCGGCGCGTTGAGCGTTGCTGAGGCACTGTCGAGCGACGACGATCGCCCAGGGAAGTGCGTCGTCGGGCACCTCGTCGAGGCGGCGCCAGCACACCAGCAGAGTGTCGCCGATCACGTCGTCGGCCGTCGCGGCGTCGGTGCGGCGGTGCAGATAGCGGCGCACAGGGTCGACGACGAGCACGGCGAGGTTATGCATCCGCTTCTCGCGATCGGTGTCGGTCACAACTCTCATACTGAGGGATGTCCGGCAGGGGCGTGGGGATTTCAGGCGAGGTGCTTTCGCACTGCAGGAGATCGGCGGTGACCGTAGACCGGGTGCAGCGAGAGGATAATTCGGGAAAGCAGCTCTGTCACAAGAGTGGTCACGCCACATGTTCGGTGTGGCGTTTTTCTATGCCGTTTTCCAGGAGTTCCCATGTCCGCACGACCCTGGCTCATCACCTCAGCTCTCATGGTGGCCGCGATCACCCTTGTCGGCTGCGCCCAGCCCGCGCCGGAGTCGAGCAAGCCACCGGTGGCGGAGCCGGCGCGATGGTCTTGCGACGGCGCGAGCGGACCGGCATCGTGGGCGGAGGTGGACCCCGGCTTCGCGGCCTGAGGCGCGGGCACCGCCCAGTCCCCGATCGACCTGCCCGCGACCATGCCCGCACCGAGCTCGGTCATCCAGCTGAGCGCGGAGGACGCGGAGGCCGATGTGTTCGACACCGGGCACGCGGTGGAGTTCGAGGCCGACGGCGAGGGCGAGACCCTGACTTTCGCCGGCGACGAGTACAGTCTGCAGCAGATGCACGCCCACGTGCCGTCGGAGCACGCCGTGAACGGCCAGCCGGCGGCGGCCGAGCTGCACCTGGTGCACGCGGATGCGGCTGGCAATCCACTGGTGCTGGGCATCCTCGTGGCCGAGGGGCAAACATCCGGCGTCCTGGCGCCGTTCATCGACAGGGCCACGCATATGGCTGACGACGAGGACGTGACAATGGATATCGCGGCCGTGCTGCCGCGGTCGCTGGACAACTACGAGTACTCGGGCAGTCTGACCACACCGCCGTGCACCGAGGATGTGCAGTGGGTCGTGACGAGCACGCCGATCTCGATGTCGGCGGAGCAGATCGGCACACTTGAAGGCACACACAGTCACAACGCACGGCCGGCGCAGCCACTGGGGGACCGGGATGTGGTTGGCGGATCCGCGAAGCTCGGGATCGAGGGGTAGCGGCCGGGTCGTTCCGGGCCAGCGCGCCGGGGCTTCCGGGCCCCGGAACCCATTAGTGGCGATTGTGGGCAGGCTGAAGTTCGCCAGCAGCAAGGCTTCGCTGGAAGGCCTCGCATCTGCCGCCAAAGTCCGATGGAACTCGACACTGCTAGGTTTGCGGCATGGACGAAATTTCAGTCCGCGACGAAATCGTCTATGTCTGTGATCCAGTCCTTCGCGCCTATCTGCGCGGATTAATACCGAACGCCGTGTAGTTGGCCGTGTCTCCTCGCGATCGCCATCATGCGAGGCACGTTCTGGCACGGGACCACGGGGATCTGAGCAGCTACCGGCTGACTAGGTGAGTCCGCGGAAGCTCCCCGAACGCCACGCTCTGCTCGATGTCGAGGGTCAACGCGTCATCCCGAAACTCGAGCGTGTACGTGCGCGAGAACGGCGTGCCCACGTTGTGCGCCCGCACGACCAGAGTGCTGGGGGAGACCCACGCGCCGCTCGCCAGTACCCGGGCATCGGCGGATGCCACCCATTCGCCGTGGCCGAAGGCTAGCCGCCGGCCCACGCCGCCACGGATGATCGTGAGCAGTCCCGGCTCGAAAGTTACCGCGGTCACGTCCGCATCGTCGAAGTCGAAGCGGACGCCCGCCACCCGCGCCGCCGTCTGTGACGTGGGTTCGCCCACGACGGTCGGCAGGGTGAGGCCCGCCAGCTTTCCGGCAAGACCACTCGGTATCTCTGCGAGCGGCTGGTCGGTGAAAGCGGGCAGCAGGTGTTCCCAGACGAGATCGAGCGCGCGCTGCGCGGTCGGGAGCGCCGCAGTCAGCACGACCACGGCATCCGTTTCTGGAAGCACGAGGCAGACCTGACCGAACGCTCCGTCAGCGCGGTAACCGGTCGGCCGGTTCCGCCAGAACTGGTAGCCGTAGCCCTGACGGCCGTCGACGTCGTGCTCGGTGCCCGACGTGTCCACCTGCACCCGGGTGGCCTCGTCGATCCACTCCGCCGGCACGAGTCGCGTGCCGTTCCATTCGCCGCGTTGCAGCAGCAGCTGGCCGAAGGTCGCGAGCTGCTCGGTCGTGAGGGAGAGCCCCCAGCCGCCGGCGTCGATGCCGCGCGGGCAGGACTCCCACGTGGCGCCGATGATGCCGAGCGGGTCGAACAGCCGCGGGGTGAGGTAGTCGAACAGACGCTCTCCGGTGAGCCGCTGCAGGATCGCCGAGAGCAGGTAGCTCGCGCCGCTGTTGTAGACGTAGTGGGTGCCCGGCGCGAACTCGAGGGGCTGGGCCAGGATGGTGCGCGCCCAGTTGTCACCGTGCGAGTCGTCGGCGAGGGACACCGTATCGGTCGGATGCCCCGTGGTCATGGTGAGCAGATGGCGCACAGTCAGCGCGGCCAGGTGCGGGTGGATCTGCTTGGGCAGGTCGTCTGGTAGCAGGTCGACGACGAGGTCGTCGAATGTGAGCCGGCCCTCGCCGATGGCGAGCCCGACGGCGGTCGAGGTGAAGCTCTTGCTCACCGAGAACATGAGGTGCGGATGCTGCGCCGCGAAGGGATACCACCAGCCCTCCGCAATGACGCAACCGTGTCGAACGACCATGAGGCTGTGCAGGCTCTCGAGCTGCGCCTCCGCCGCGGCGATGAAATCGAGAATGGCGGCGGAGGAGATTCCCTCGGCCTCGGGGGTGCTGCGGGGGAGCGGGGTCATGGTTCAATTGTGCCGGGTCGAACGGATTCGGGTACTCGGGCTCGGACGGCTTGCTGAAGTTGCGCATCCAATCGGCCCGGTCGAAAAAAGTCTTGAGATCGCTCGGAGGTTGGTTCAAGTTTGCCCCTGTTCACGCGCGTCGGATTATCTTAAATGCTAAGCGAATCGCCCCCCTCGGGCAGTATGTGGCCCATACCGAGACCGTCGGGCCCGTAGCGGTGTTCCACCGGTCTCGTCGGATGCGATGTGTTTGGCTCAATCCGGCTTCCGCACAGTCCCTAACTGGGGTATGTACAGTCCGGACCCTTATTGACAGGATCTTCAAGATCTCGCCACCGACACCTAGCGGCGGCATGGTCTTGCTCGGAGGAACTTGCACCCTCGAGAAACCCGACTAGCAAAAGGCCCCTGTCTTGATTCCTGTCAAATTTCGCGTTGGTGCGATCACGGCCCTGAGCGCCATTATTCTCGCTGTGTGCGTTTCACCCGCTTCTGCCGCTACTAATTCGCTAACGATCACCCCCACCGAGTGGAACGTCGTCGGGTTGGACAGCAACAGTGTTACGTCAGGGCCCAACCAGTTTTCGGTTGGTGCCAAGGTATGCAACGTAACCGGCACGGCGGTTAGCGGTGTTGACGTGGCATGGAATTGGACGACTGCCAATACCTACATCAATCTCGACAGCACTGCGACAAAAAGTGTTCCCGCTATCGCTGCCAATTCGTGCACGAAGCTATGGTGGACGGTCGAGATCACACGCGATGCGGCGGCCTACAACGCCAAACGTGGCTTCACGATTTCGGCTGCGGCCCCGGGAGTCACCACCGTGAGCACCCCGACGACACGCGAGATTTACGTTGAGAAGCTCGTCTCTCAAAACCGCAACGCAGTGACCTCCGTGACAGGACCGACAAATGTTGTTGTCGGTCAGACAGTCAGCTACTCACTGACGGGAAAGACTGCCACACAGGGTTACGAGCAGCTGTCCGCTGGGCCCTCACTTGACGGCACCATTTTTGAAATTCTGTCCGTGACTGGCACCTATACGCAGCCAGAAACAGGGGCTGGCGGTCCGCCGACCGCCGGTTTCTACGCCAACGCGTGCACATGGGACCCGGTTACGACAAGTGGGTCCTACAGGTCCTGTCTAGGGACGGGCAAGGCAGGCGGCAACTCGATCGTGGTCACGGTCACAGCCTTGGTAAAAGCTCCAGGTACCGGTCTTGTCAATGCAAACATCTACGACTATTCGGGCTCCTCGTACCACTACAACTCCGATCTCGGCACGTATACCAAGTCCGTCACCGCCACGAACCCGGTGGTTCAGTCTTCGCCGGTGGCTGTTGATGATGGGCCGTTTGCGGCGACTTCTGGGGTGGCCCGTACGGTTGATGTTCCGGCGAATGACACTGATGTTGATGGCGACCTGGATCTGACATCGGTCGTGGTCACGACACCGCCTGCCCACGGGACGACGTCGGTCAACGCGACCACGGGTGTTGTCACGTACACGCCGTCGGGTTCGTATGTCGGCTCGGACTCGTTCGAGTACCGCATTTGTGATGGTCGACCGGTGTGTGACACCGCCACGGTGACCCTCAACGTCACTGCAGTTCCGGTGGTTCAGTCTTCGCCGGTGGCTGTTGATGACAGCTCGCCGGCCGTCTCCGGTGACACATTAGTGATTGATGTCGCGGACAACGATTCGGACGTCGACGCAAATCTCGATGTCACGACCGTGTCGGTGACTGTGGCGCCATCACACGGTGCCTTCTCGGTCGACCCTGTTTCTGGTGAGATCAGATACACCGCGGACTCGTTGTACACGGGGACCGATACGTTTACGTATGAGATCTGCGACACCACAGACCGTTGCGACACCGCAATCGTCACAGTCAGGGTTACGGCTCCTCCGGCAACCAGTACGCCACCAGTTGCTGCAGACAACGACGTGACCACGACTACCGGCAAACCAGTAGTCATCGATGTCCTCGACAATGACACTGACCGTGATGGTGATCTTGACCCGACTTCGGTCTCGATCGTTGCCGGCCCCAGCCACGGCACCGTCGATGTTGACCCTGATGTCGGAGAGGTAACTTATTCGCCCGACTCCAGCTACACCGGCACCGACTCCTTCACCTACAAAGTTTGTGACGTTGACGGCAATTGCGACACCGCCACTGTCACAGTGAAGGTCGGCGTGGTAGGCGGCCCGCCAGTCGATGCTGGTCGATCTCTCGCAGCCACGGGCGCCGACCCTGGCCAACCGATAATTCTCGCGACTCTGCTCTTCCTGACGGGACTTCTTCTCGTCCGCAAACGCCGCCGGTCTTTCTCAGAAAACCTTCTTCGAGTAGATTGATTCACCACCACCTAGGCGATGGCCCAAGATGAGTGCTGTTTGTGAAGACAGATCCAACACGCTCTCGACCACTTTTGACGATTCCATGCGTCCGTTGACGGTGCAAAGTTCACTCGGTTCTCGGCTCCCTCTTCCCCCTTGGTTTTTCTTTGAGCGCGAGCTGGCAGAAATTCGAAGTAGGGCAGGATGGTCTGATGAAGATATACAACCCTCCGCGTACAAATCTGCAGGCATCCAATGTCATTCTCGGGATGATGAGGATCTCGGACATGGACGATGAGGAGATCCGCGCTCTCGTCGGCACCGCGCGGGATGCCGGCATCAATTTCTTTGATCACGCCGATATCTACGGTGGCGCGCACGGCTGCGAAAAGCGGTTCGGTGACGCGGTCACGTTCACGGACGCAGAGCGTGAGGCGGTCATCATTCAGTCAAAGGTCGGCATCCGTCAGGGCTTTTTCGATTTCTCCAAGGAGCACATCCTCCGCTCGGTCGACGAGTCTCTCGCGGCGCTGAACATCGACTACCTGGATATCTTGCTGCTGCACCGTCCGGACACTCTGGTCGAGCCCGAGGATGTTGCTGCGGCGTTCGACGCGCTGCACGCCGCGGGAAAGGTGCGCAACTTCGGTGTCTCCAACCAGACGCCCGGGGTGATCGAACTGCTGAAGCGTTCGGTCAACCAGCCGCTGGCCTTCAACCAGGTGCAGCTGAGCATCACCCACGCGCCGTTGATCGCGCAGGGAGTTGCTGCCAACATGGCAGGGCTGGACCAGTCGATTGACCGCGACAACGGGCTCCTCGAGTACAGCAGACTGAACGACATCACCCTGCAGGCCTGGTCGCCATTCCAGAGCGGCATCTTCGACGGCGTGTTCGTGGGCGACCGGGAGAATTACGGCCCGCTCAATGACGCCCTCGATGACATCGCCGCCGCCCACGGGGTCACGCCGACGGGGATCGCGGTCGCCTGGATCACCAGGCACCCGGCCAACATTCAGGTGGTCCTGGGGACGACCAAGCCCGCGCGAGTGGTGGAGTCTGCCGCAGGGTCCGAAATTCCGCTCAGCCGTGAGGAGTGGTACCGCCTCTTCACGACCGCTGGGCATGTCCTCCCATAAACAGGAGCGCTCCACATCGTCTTCCTGACCCCAGATGCAGGTAACCCCGGCGGCCAGCGACGCGATGAATTGCACGAGGGGTCGTGCAGCTTGTCGGCCGTGCCGCCGGGAATCACCCGCCTACGCTACGTCGACAATGATGACCCGAGAAGGGCGTGCCGTCGGCAAGGTGGACATCACGCCAATGAGGTCGTCGGCGAGTTCAGGTGGTGAGCGCAACACCCTGAGTTCTGTGGGGTGTTGTTGTTGGCTCGACCGTTGTCGCCTTTGAGCGTTCGTTTGTCGCTTTGGGAGGAGTTGGACGCGGGGCTGTCGGTGGCCGTCGCGACGCAGGCTGCGCCCCTCGACGACCTGGGATCAGGGAGCGGAGATATCCCGACACCAGGAAATCAGCATGGCGACCGGGATGTTCGTCTCGGTCTGAAACTGCAGATACTCAACCATTTCCGAACCCTGGTCCCAGGTCAATGATTTTCGTAGGTGCGCCGGCGGCCCTGACATGGCCTGACCGACGCGTTCACGGACGGTGGCGGCGTCGCGTTTGCCGTTCAGGTGCACGAGCAGGAGCATGCCAGTGGTGCGTTCCACGAGGGTCGCAATGGCTGAACGGTTAAAGGTTCCGCAGACGAGGTCGCCTTCGCAATGGCCGGGAACCAGTCGGGTGTCGACCTCAACGGGGCGCTCGCCCAGCAGCGGGCCGGAGAACCTCGAACGCCGTTTCGTCGTGTGACGGTGGGTCGGACGCCCGCGGCGCCCGGTTCGGAGGTGACGGGCCATTCCCCGGGACAGCCCGTTTGCGTGCGGCGAATACAGAGCCCGATAGATACTTTCGTGCACGACGTTCATCTCGGGCTGTCCCGGAAAATCGATCCGCAGCTGGTGACTGATCTGCCTGGGTCTCCACTGTTGAACGCGGGCAGCAGTTGCGCCTGTGGAGATTCCTTCAGCTAGTCGCCATTCACACGGTTTCCGGGGAGATCATCCGCAGGGATGGTCTCCCCATCGCGTTTACTCCACGGGAATTCGGTTCTCCTGACTGGAAATGCGGGTGGTTTGGTTGCTCCTCAGCGTGCCGCGTACTGTTGACGATTCTGGCGGTCAAGGTGGGGAAATATTTGGAGTGGAACGGACTTACTTGGCGCGATGACGGCCGCCAAGAGATCGAACGCCTCCTGGCCACCAACAACTTCCCCGAATTCACCGGTCGGCTCTGTCGGTTAAGCGCGGCTGAAACGCACCCGCCAGAGCTCCGGGCCTCGTTCGATGTAGCTCACGTCGAAAGTGTTTGGCTGGCTCTGCTGAAGTTCCGCCAGCATCCGTTGGGGGTCGTGCGGTTCGATCACGTCCAGGGCGAACCCCGGCACAACGGCGTCGAGCGCGCCGAAGACGGCCGCGTGCCGGATGGCGTGCGGGATGGTGCGGGCGTCGAGCACGATGGTGTCCGTCCCCTCGGTCGTCCCGTCACGGCCCCCATCTGCCGTCGGCTTGCCGAGTGCAATCGGCGGAGGACGCCGCGCCGGAGCGATGAGCTTCGCCACGGTGAGCAGGATGACCGCGTCTTCGACAGCCTCCAGCGAGTTGCGGCCCGGCGGCATCGTGATCAGGTCCCCGCGCCATCCAGACCACGATGCGCCACCCGAGGTGAGAACGACCCGCCCCTCGAGGACCTGCACGGTTGCTTCAGCCAGGTTGTCGTGTTCTCCAAGGCGTCGCCCGGCACGGAGCGCGATCAGCGTTTGCCGGAGGACGTGCACGTGGCCGCCGTAAACGGTCTCCGCGCTGCGACCGCTGGATGCGTCCCGTGCGTGATTGAGATGGTGGCGCACGAGTGCGGTGAGCGACTTTTTTTGCATGTCGTTCTCAACTTCCATTTCCCTCATGCTCCGCTACCGCTGTGCGCGTGTCAACGGTGCTGTGATTGCCGCGCGTGGCTGGTCGGTGCCGCCCGTTCTCAGTTCGGAGCCGGCCACGCTGCCAGCGCGTGGAGTCTGCTGATTTTCGAGGATCTCATGCTTGTTGATCTCCGTTTTCCGCGCGGCCTAGGCGCATAGTGCCGCCGTTGGGTTGAAAGTCAATTAGATGGCGAAGGGGTGGTCCGTTGGCTTGGGGAGGGCAGCTGCGTCTCACCTCCAAGAAACGATCGACGGCTGCTGCGGCGCGACCTTCAGCGAAGGCCCAGACGATGAGCGACTGTCCCCGGCAGGCATCACCGGCGCCGGACACGCCCTCGTGGCTGGTCTGGTACTCACCGTCAGATGCGATATTGAGATCGGTCGGGCACTGGATGCGGTTACCGTCACAGAATGAAAATTTGCCGCAAAATGACACTTTGCGGGCCTATTTGGTTTCCTCAGGAACGGCGGCTCCGCGCGCGCTCCGGGTGCGCAGCCACGGGATGAGGCCACCGACGAGGAGCATCTCGATCTGCCGGGTCGAGAGTTCGTGGCGCACGGAGTAGATCTCATCACGGGTTGTGTTGCGCACGAGGATCTCCGTTCCGTTCGAGAGCGCCTCACGAATCCCGTCGAGCACGAGCACGTCATCCTGCGCGATGCGATCGTGATCGGCCGCATCCGCGAACTGGAGCGCCAGCGCGCCGAAGTTGGCCAGGTTCTGCCAGTGGATGCGTGCGAACGAGACCGCCAGCACCACCCTTAATCCTAGGAAGCGCGGGGTGATCGCGGCGTGCTCCCTAGAGGAGCCCTGCCCATAGTTGGCACCGGCGACGATCATGTGGCCGGTCGTATCTCGGGTTTGGGCAGCGCGAGTCGGGTAGGTCGGGTCGACTTGGTCGAAGGTGAATTCGGCGAGCTTGGGGACGTTGCTGCGGAAAGGGAGCACGCGCGCACCCGCCGGCAGGATCTCATCCGTCGAAATGTCATCGCCCACGATCAGGGCGACAGGTGCCTCGATGTGCTCGGAGAGCGGTCCGAAGACCGGCAACGAGGAGATGTTTTCGCCCTTGACCAGGTGCACCGCTATGGATTCCTCCGGCGGTAAGGGCTTCTCGAGCATCGCCAGGTTCACGCTCGACACCGCCGGAAGTGTGATCTGGGGATATTCCAAGCCGAAGAGCCCGGGCAGGTCCCGCGGATCGGTGATCTGTCCCGTCAGCGCGGCGGCGGCCCCCGTCTCCGGCGAACATAGGTAGACCGAGTCTTCCTGGGTGCCCGAGCGGCCGGGAAAGTTGCGCGGCATCGTGCGCAGGCTGATGCTGCCATTCGCTGGGGCCTGGCCCATGCCGATGCAGCCCATACAGCCGGACTGATGCAGTCGAGCCCCCGCCCCGATCAGATCCAGGGTGGCCCCCATGATGGTCATGTCCTGCAGAATCTGCCGGGAGCTGGGATTCACGTCGAGGGACAGGCCGGGGAATGACTGCCGCCCCTTCGTGATCGCGGCCACGATCGCGAAATCGCGCAGGCCCGGATTCGCGGACGACCCGATCACGACCTGTCCCACCGGGCGCCCCGCCACTTCGCGCACCGGCACGACGTTGCCGGGCGAGCTGGGAAGCGCGATCAACGGCACGATCGAAGCCAAATCGATCTCCCCGGTCACGTCGTAGGTCGCATCCTCGTCCGCGAGCAGTTCGGTGAAATCCTGCTCGCGCTGTTCGGCGCGCAGGAAGGTTTGCACCTGAGCGTCGGCCGGGAAAACGGTGGTGGTCGCGCCCAGTTCGGCGCCCATATTGGCGATCACGTGCCGATCCATCGCGGTCAGGGTGGCGAGGCCGGGGCCGTAGTATTCGATGATCCGGTTGACGCCGCCCTTGACGCCGTGCCGGCGCAGCATTTCGAGGATGACGTCTTTGGCACTGGTCCACGGCGGCAGTTGTCCGGTGAGCTTCACGCCCCAGATTTCGGGCATCCTGATGTACAAGGGCTCGCCGGCTATGGCCAGGGCCACCTCGGTGCCGCCGACGCCGATGGCCAGCATCCCCAGCGAGCCGGCGGCCGGAGTATGGCTGTCGGAGCCAACCATCGTCTTGCCGGGGATGCCGAACCGCTGCATATGCGTGGGGTGCGACACCCCGTTCCCGGCCTTCGAGAACCACAGGCCGAACCGCTGGCAGGCGGAGCGGAGAAAGTCGTGGTCCTCTGCGTTCTTGCTGTCGGCCTGCAACAGGTTGTGGTCGACGTACTGCACGGAAACCTCCGTGCGCGCGCGATCCAGTCCCAGCGCCTCCAACTCCAGCATGACCAGGGTCCCGGTCGCGTCCTGGGTGAGGGTCTGGTCGATGTGCAGGCCGATTTCGGTCCCCGGCACCATCTCCCCGGAGACCAGGTGCGACGCGATGAGTTTCTGGGCGACGTTGTATGCCACGGTGAGCTTCCTTACTCGATAGCGGTGCCCGCCGACATACGGCGGTAGCGAATTGGCCTCCGGGGTATTCCGCTCGTCCCCAAGGTAGGCCACTCGTGGCGCTGGGGCTAGCTTTTCCAGGGAGAATGGACGTCCTCTGTACTGGAAAGATGGACCGGGAAGACGGGGCTTTGGGAGGGGGTGGACGCGGGGCTGTCGGTCGCCGTCGCGGCGCAGGCCGCGGGGGTGTCGCGTCCTACTGGGTATCGGTGGTTAAGCGAGCATCAGAAGGTGCTGCCATCACCGGTTCAGGATTTCAGTGTCGCCCGTGTCGGACTTTGATCGTTGCGAGAGCGAGAAGAGATCGGATTCCAGCTCGCCCGGGGTCACGGGGTGCGTCGCATCGCAGCGGCACTGGGCCGTGCGCCGTCGACGATCAGTCGGGAGGTGACCAGCAACCAGGTCGCCGGCCGCTACGTGCCCTCGCTCGCGCAGGAGCAGACCTGGGCAAGGGCTCGGCGGCCAAGAGCCCGGAAGCTGGACGGATTAGCGTTACGGGAACAGGTCACCGTGATGCTCACCGATCGGTTCAGCCCGGAACAGGTTGCGGGTCGACTGAAAGTCGAGCATCCGGAGAATCTGGAGATGCAGGTGTCACACGAGACGATCTACCAGGCACTCTACGTTCAAGGTCGTGGATCGTTGCGCTTGGAAGTTGCCACCGCGTTGCGGTAAGGGCGGGCAACACAGCGACCGCAGAGGCCGGAGGGTCTCACCAGAGGCCGGAGGGTCCGGGATCCTCGAGAACGTTGCCGCCGAGCTCAACCGCCGGCCCCGCACACGCCACGGCTACCGAACGCCCGCAGAAGTCCTCGCCACACCAATCTCGAATCGAACAAATCAAACCGGTGTTGCACACACCACCTGAATTCGCCGCCCGGGTGAACCGAGACCACGCGGATGCTCGCCGAGCCGATACGGTCACGCGCAGGGGAACCATTCCGAGATTGCGTTGGCGGAACGGCGATGCGCGATGAATCGGCGGGTCACTTCAGCGATCGCATCTGCAAGCGGGAAGATGTTTCCCGTTACGAATTGGTCGTCGTGGTCGGCGGCAACGGGATGCCAGTAAACGCCGTCGGCGGTGATCGTCACCTCGGGTATGAGCGAGTCAACGGTCAGTTCTATGCCGGATTCAGCGACTCCGCGGTGGGCGAGTGCGCGGATTACCTGGTCGTCCCGCAGGATACCGAGAGTATCGAGAAAGGCGTGAAACGGCGCGAGTTCGTGCATCTGGTCGGCCGGCAAAGTGGCTGCGACCTTGACTCGAAATCCCTCGTCGTGTGCGATTCGGATGCCCGCGACGGCCCTGGCCCAGGACCCGGAGCCGCGGTGGCTGTCATGGATCTCGGATGTGGCAGAGTCGAGACTGATCTGCAGCACGAGCTGGGAGCGGTCCATTCGACGCAGGCGCTCGCGCCGCCTGCCGTGAAAAAGCATGCCGTTGGTGAGCAACGTCGTGGGCAGTTTGTTCGTGCAGGCATTGACCAACTCGTCGAGGTCATTCAGCAAGAACGGCTCTCCGCCGGTGAGGATGAGCTCTTTGACGTCGGCATCTGCAGCCTCGTGCGCGATCTGCCGGACTCGATCCATTCCGATGGCTCTCCGCTCTGCCTTCGGAGACGACCGAACGCAGCAATAGTCGCAAGCCAGATTGCAATCGAAATTGGTGTATACCCAGACCCGGGATCCTGGGAGCTGACCGGGATCGAGCCCGGCGAGCGGGTCGGGCGAGCGGCCGTGGAGCACGGTGATGGCCGACCCCACCATGCTGACGATCTCATTCCCACTCGAAAGGCACCACGCTGAGATGAGTTCCAGGGCGGCCTCCCGATCGCATGTCCCGAAGTCGACAGAAGCCGTACGGCCTGTTGCCACCCGGCTCACGTTCTCGACCAGGTCGAGGAGCAGGCCCGCGCCTACCGGAGGGCTCGCGGTCACCATCGGTCCGATACTTTCTGTTCCCGCACGGCCGCGATGAGCGAGGCATACCCGTCAAGTTTCGGCGACACCCACGCCCGCAGGCCTTCCATCTCGAGGATTCGCTGATGTTCGAGGTTCTCCCAGTCCATCGCGAATAGGTTTGCCACCCACTCGTCCGACCGGTCGATCGTCAGCGACGGCATGGCGGTGAAGGTGCAGTGGCTGTACTCGGGGGAGATCCAGAAGGACTCGAACGCGCCGGGGAGGAGCTCACCGCGACCGATCGCTTGCCACGTGTTGATGCCGATCGCCGCAGCATCCGCCCGATCCTCGAGCACCGCGCGAAGGGCGTCGAGTTCGCTCCTGCCAGTATCACCGTGTTTCCCGACATCGCTATTGATGCGAGTGAGATCGACATCCGTTTCGCCGATCCCCGCCTCACGCAGGAAATGTACGGGAAGGATGGCGGCTTGCGCTGAATCGCGTGACCCCAGGGCAAGTCGACGTCCACGAAGACTCTCCAGCCCGGTGAAACCGCTGCCTGCTCGGGCGACGAACACCGTCTGGAACACAAGGTCCGTATCCCGGGACGCGAGTGCACGGCATGCTCCATCCGTCTGGGCGACAGTGCGCACCCAGGCCAGGTTGGTATTCCACGCGAGATCGATTGTTCCCGTGATGAGGGAGTCCACCAGACTCGCATAATTTGAGAACAGCATGAAGTCGATCGGCGTTGAGGTCTCGGCGAAGTAGTCTCGCATCCCTTCCCAGATGGGTACGACATTGGGAGAGTACGCAACGGAGCCGATGATCAGGGGCGCACTCACGCTGCAGCACCCGTAGAGGCAGTGTCACGAGTTTGGGCGGCGGGTGCCGCGACGGTTTCCGGGGCGTCGAAAAGTGGGCGGCCAGTGATCGCCCTGCCGTAGAACTCATAGAGCACATCGGATGTCGGAGCCATCACGTGGCCCGCGCGGGCATCGCGAAAGTACCGATCTATTTGCAGGTGCTCCGAGAACGCCGCACCGCCGCAGACGCGCATCGCGGCATCCGTAATTCGCAGTGCGGCGTCGTTCGATGATGCCTTGCTGCCGAGCACGAATAGGGGGGTATCCTCCTGCGGGTCAGCCACGCGACCAGCGGCCCGATCAAGGTACGCGCTCGCATTCGCGAGATCGATTGACATCTTCGCCAACTGCGCCCGAATTGTCGGTAGCGCTGACAGGCTTTGGTCGAGATGCTCCAGCCGGGTTCCCACCGTATGCCTCACCGCTGCGTCGACGGCCGCACGGCTGAGCCCGATAGACACAGCCGAGTTGCCGAGATTGAACCACGGCAAAACAGAACTCATCATGAGCCCGAATCCGCTACCGGCCGTCCCGAGACGGAATCCCTCGGAAGAATCCATGTCGATGGTCATCGGGCTCGAGGAGTTCCCACGCAATCCCATACCGCTCCACGGCCGGTCAACGCTGAGCCCCGGGCTATCTGCCGGGACCGCGAACAGGTCGACGGTCTCGGCATCCGCAGTCCCGGTAGAGATGATGTAGACATCCGCGTGGCCTGCGGAGGTCACCCAACTCTTTTTCGCCGAAATATGCATTCCGTCTGACGTCGAGGTCGCGCGCGACACCGGAGTCCAGAAGTGTGAGCGGGAACCCGCTTCAGAGAACGCGAGGGAGGCAAGAGAGCGACCACTGGCGAGATCCTCGAGGAGTGCGGGCATTCCCGCTGGCGGTGCGGCTGCGACGGGCATGGAAGCGCTCACATGCATCAGATAGATCATGGAGGTCGACCCGCACGCTCCCGCAAGCTGGCTGATGACCTCGACGAGCTCGCGTGGCCCCGCACCAAGACCACCAACCTCAGTGGGCAGAGTGAGTCCGAGCAAACCGGACTCGCGCAGGGCCGCGACGGCCTCATGTGGAAAACGCCCATCCGCATCTACTGCGTGGGCGTGAGTTCGTGCAACGTCGAGCACGGGCTGAACGCGTGAATTCAGGTCCATTACGGCTTACCTTTCGTCGGAATCGTGGGTGCGAATGAGCGAACGGACAGCGCGGGCGAGCATGAGAAGCCCGAGGCCGAGACCACCGGTGACCGCCATGGTAGAGGCGTCGCCCCCCAGCGGCCTGAAAGACGCCGCGAGCCCTGCGAGTTGCGCGAGCGCGGCGACGGTCAGCAGAACACCGGCGGCAGCGTAGAGCGCGGGGCGCCGAGTGGCACCGCCGGCGATGGCGAGTGTGCCACTCACAAATAGAACGACAGCACCAGTAGCCCCGATGTGCACGAAGTCGAATTCGGTCGGAAGCTGGGCGCCGAACACAAAGCCCGCAAACACAAGTGAGGCCAGGCCGAGAAGGACGCTAGCGCGGTCGAAGGCGCTCGAGCCGGCTGGTGATCGCCTCATGACAGCCTCATCATCAGTCGGGCCGCGCGCCCTGAGGATTGCACCCACTGCTGGCGAAGGACACCGTCGATTCCATAGCTTCGCCCAGCTGCGGTCGCGAAGATCGCGAGGTGAGCGAGCGCCATGAGATAGTACGACCAGTGCCATTCGTTCGGGGCGAAAAGTACTGAAAGCGTGATTGCCAGGGTCTGGCCGATGCCGACGACAGCCCAGAAACGCGTGGCGAGGCCGATGAGCAGAAAAGCCCCGAGTCCGCCTTCGACGAGGAGGGTGAACCACCCGAAGACCTCGATATTGGGCAGGATGACGGCTTCGACGAGTGAGGAGTAGGGCGGTAGAACAGGATGGGCGATCGCCTGGCTCGCCCAGAAGTAAAGTCCGTTCTCCTGTGCTCGGCCGAAGTCCGGAGGGATCTTCCAGGCGACATTCTGGATCCACATCAGTGCAACACCGACGCGGAGCACCGCGACCATAACCCCTGTCGCGCGGGAGACGGGAACCGCCACAACCGGCGCGTCATTGACTCGGGACATGAGAACCGTTCATCTCCAGCATCCAAGCGGCACGGAGAGCAAACCGCAATACCGAGAAGATGGAAAATCCCAAAGAAACTTCCCATCGAAATCCCATCATCTGCCCGACCGTGTTGTGCCATCCTTTCGGAAACGGCTTCTGACGCGCAGGCCGAGACAAAGCGACTGAAGCAGCAAATCGTCGAGTTGGACTATTCAGTCACGGTAGGCGCTTGCTCCGGACGGCCGCTATTTCTGCGTTGGCGGAGCAGTGCCCACGCTTCTGGGGTCGCGACTATCGGCGTTGCGCTTGGCCTGCTGACCGGGCGCCGGATGGGCGTCCCGGCCCTCAGACAAGGGCGTGCGTTCGGCAAGGTGGTCGTCACTCCGCAGGGGTCGAAACCGGCGACCTGACGCTCACACGTTCAGGACTTGCCCAACCGTCGCACCGCCGTCGGCGATGAATTCGGTGCCCGTGGAGTAGGTTGCGTCGGCGACCAGGTACAGAATCAGCTTCGCCACCTCCTCAGGCTCGCCAATGCGCGGGATCGGCTGCCCCGCGTACATCTCCAAACTTTCCATACCCGCGGTCATCGGTGTACGGATGCCGCCCGGGTGCACCGAGACTACGCGGATGTTGTCAGCGCCGAGATCCAGGGCCGCGGCTTTTGTAAGTCCGCGCACTCCCCACTTGCTGGCAACGTAGGCGCTCAGGTTGGAGTAGCCCATGATTCCCGCGGTGGACGACACGTTGACGATGACGCCTCCGCCGGCAGCTTTCATTGATTCAGCGACCGAGCGGATGCCCAGAAAGACTCCGGTCAGATTGATGCCGATGACGCGGTTCCACTCCTCCAACTCTGTAGTGGCAACAGGCGTGAACGCGACGATTCCGGCGTTGTTGATGAGGATGTCAATGTGACCGACGGTGGAGTCGACGTCGGCCACCACCTGCTTCCACTGCGCCTCGTCTGCCACGTCGAGGTGTCGGTAGACGCCGCCAATCGAATCCGCCAGCGCCTGGCCGGCGTCATCGGCTATGTCGGCCACGATGACCCGGGCTCCCTCTGCTGCCAGCAGCGTCGCATCCGCCGCACCCATGCCCACGGAACCGCCTGTCACCAGCGCGATCCTGCCGTCGAGTTTTCCCATGATCGGTCTCGATTCTGTTTTTCTCGCCCCGCTCGGGTCGCAAGACGAACGTCTCGCCACAGTAGCCACGTTCATTGGCAGCGGGCTACCTTGGCGCCATGCGTAAACTCTTCGTCTCGGCACGAGATCAAGAAATAGAAGCGGAAGTATGCTCCCCTGACGATGAGCGTCAGGACGAGCGGGGGTGTGGAGCGGAGTGCCAATGTTGCTCTGGCCCGCATGATAAATTCGATTGTTCCGATACCGGAGCATGACAGCACGCAGAACATCGTCGAGAGGCTCAAGCATGAGCGAGAAACTGAGCTTCCGAGTCCGACGCCTCAATAAGAAGCATCGGACCGCTTTCGTCGCGTTGTTCGCTGAACACCCGCAGGCCGAAGTCGATGACGCGCCTGAGATCTATTTCGACGACACCATCGAACTCCAAATTGAGTCCATGGCTTTGGCCCTCGTCGCCGAAACCGATGACGGCCGGCTTCTCGGCGCTCTTGTCACCGAACCGGACAGCTACGTTGACGAAAATCAGCTCGACGAAGACTCCACCGACGATGACATCGACGATGCAATCGTCAGCGATCACGGCACCGCCGTCTTCGAGTTGCTGATCACCGGTGGATCCGCGCAGGTGTGCCGGGAACTCCTCAACACTCTCGCACCGGCCCTCACCACCCGCGGTTTCGCTCAGGTGCATGCCAGCGTCCCACCAGATCTCGCCGAGGTGTTCCGCGGTCAAGGCTGGGTTGTCCTGCCAGAAAACACGGGTATCGCCTGGATGGGCATGGACCAGTCAGACGAGCAGGTGCGCGACTATGAAGCGATCCCGAGCAGCTCGCTGGCCGCGTTCCTCGTGATCGACCCCAACGTGTACATGTCTTGGCCGTATGACGCTCCTGACAACCCCGAAGATGACGACTCTCGACAAGAGAACATCGCCACAGGCATGGAGGAATTCGCAGCCCGGGTAGACGCAGAAGCATCCTCAGATTCTTAGTGGATGACGGCGAGCAGCACGCCGACGCCCACGAGGCTCTCGTCAGGCCGCTACGCGGTCTGTCCGATTCCGTTCCAGAAAGTGCGACACTCCGGAAAAGATCGCGACAATGCTCAGGCCCAGAATGAGCCGGAACACGGCCGGCATTGACCGCACGATGCGCGCGCCGAGGCCGATCACCGCCAGGGCGCCGAGCGTCAAACCGGTCCCGAAATCGGGATCGAGACCCGCCAGTGCGATGAGCATGATCTCTGTGCTGAGGATCAGGTCGGTGCGAGTAGGGCCGAAGACGAGTTTTCGCTCATCCCGCGGTTCAGTGTCGTCAGCCTCATGGTGGGCGCCGAACCATTCGGTGACTTTCTCCGCACCCTCGAAGCAGAAATAGGTGCCGCCGATGATCAGCAGCCACGGCAACACCCATGGTGCGAATGCGGAAAGGAGCAGTGCGAGCGGGATGATGATGAAGTTGTTGAACAGGCTGCCGAGTGCGATCTGCCTGACAACGTGGAGTTCGCGTGCCGGTGTGAAAACCCGAACGTACTGTGGGGTGACGGCCGCGTCGTCGATGACGATTCCTGCGGTCTTAGCACTCGCCGTGGGGGCGGCGGGAAGTACGTCATCGACTAAGGCGAGCAAGCCGACCGAGATCTGGACCTCCTCGAATGGGGGCATCACCCTGGTGGGCGACGCAGTGCTGACCACAGTTCCGCTCGGCACGGGCAGGAGATGTCACAGCAGAACCGCACCAGCTGCTCGTCGCTGACGAATTTCGTAGGTCACTACCATCATGTGCGGCACGGTGAGCCCTGCCAGACCGATGAACACCAGCTGCAGGATCTGCTCGCTGAGAACGCCGCCGGGGCCGAACGCGACGAGGAAGACCGCTACCGCGAGGAGGGGGACCACGGTGTAGACCACGACCAGGAGGGCCGTCTGCCGTCCGCCGCCCCGCTCCTCCTGGAATCCTCCCTTCAAGTGCCGAAAACTGTGCAGTGCGCAGAAATACAGCACGAAGAAGACCAGCGGTTCTGTGGCCAGGCCGAGCACTGTGGCGAGCACGATCTCAACGCTCTCGCTCGGCCGGTGTCGCAGGGCGACCAGGGCAGCGATCATCAGACCTGCCACGGCGATCGGCCCGAGCCACTCCTGCACGCTGGCCACCACTGCGCCTCCGTCACCGGACAGCACCACGTAGATTGCTCTGACCTGGTCAGGATGCGACAGCGCCGGCACGGTGAGCAGCCCGAATCCGGCGAGAAAACGCAGCCCGACCGACCGGTCCGCATTCCAATCGGAGCCGAAGTGCAGCGCCGACACGAGCAAAAACGCGACCAGGCTCAGCACGGGCGCGACCAGCCAGAGCAGCACCACGCCGACCACGACCAGAATGTAGACCGCGTTGAACCCGGCGAAGCCCAGCGGAGTGCGCCACAGCCCAGCCCGGCGCGCGATCAGTGGATCGAGAGCGCCGTGGGGCAGGCCCAGCACACCGGCGAGGATGCCCAGCAGCACGATTTGAACCGTGGGCGAGGGCATGGGAATGCCCAGTCCGACCACGGCCAGAATGACCAGGGCCAGGCTGGAGAACACCACCGTCTCGGCGGGCACGCGCCGCCGCCGCGGCGTGACGCGGGCGGCCTCGCTACGGGGAGGAGTGGTCTGATCGGTCATCGCTGCACGCTGGTTTCTGTGGTCGGCGTCGGTCTGGTGGCCGGCAGGGTCTGTGCCGGGCTGAACGCCGCAGGCGCGGCCACCTGGGCAAGAAAAGGGGTCCACGGCAGGCTCGCGATGATGCGTGCGTAGTCCGTGGGTCGGGCGCCGTCGCTGAGAAAGCGCACCAGCGCGGCGGGGGCAACGCCGCGGGCGAGGGCGAAAAAATACTCCGCGGTGCGTTCCGGATGCGCCCGAACGGCCTGCAGAAAGATGCGATCGAAGGCGCGCCTCGCCCGAGGTTCGTCTGGGTGGCCCACCGCCCCCTGGCCAGCGAGCAGGCTCTCCGTGCAGAGTTGAGCCCAGCGCTGAATGCGCAGGAACCCGTAGCCCGAGGCAGCCCGCAGCGCCCCGCCGGCATTGCCGGCGTGCACGACCCCGGGGATCGGCGACGCCGTCTGCCGGCCCAGACCCATGGCCAGCACGCCACCCTCGGTGCGCACCCGGCGGGCGTCGGCCAGGCCGAGCCCGGTGAGTACCTCGTCGAGCTCGCCGACCAGGCGCTCCCGCTCTATCGGCGCCGTGCCGAAGCGGGTCCACTCCACGATCGCGCGGTTCCGGCCGAGCGGCAGGGCGTACACAAAGCTCAAACCCTCAGCGTCGGCGTCGAGCGACCCCATCAGCGTGACCTCGCCGAGCTCGAACGGCAACGGATGCTCACGCTCCAGTTCGAAGCCCACGAAGCTCTGGTAGAGCATCGACTCGGCGGCCCGTGGTCGGGTGTCAACCACCTGACGGGCCAGTAGGGGGCCCGCGCTCGTCTCAACCCGAACGCCGCCGGGGACTGCGTCGACCGTCTCGGCGTGCACGCCGAGGCGCAGGTCGACGTTCGCAGACTCGGCGATGTCGGCCTGCGCGCTCGCGTAGAAATCGCTGCCCCGAATGTACTGGTAGGCCAGCCCGGGTACCCGATGCCGAACGGTGAGGCCCGCCGCATCCGAAAAGGTCCAGGTCTTCCAGCTTCGTGAGACCAGGTGTGACAGGTCGTGCTGTTCCGGTCGCCAGAAGCACCAGCTGCGGTCGTCCTGATAGGCCGTGCGGGGTTCCAGCACCACGACGCGCAAACCGGAACGTACTCGGGCCAGCCGGGCGGCCAGCGTGAGACCGGCGAGTCCACCACCTAGTATCACGAGGTCGGCGTCCACGGCAGGCGTCATCTGTGCTCCTTGCGCTCGATCACGTCCGAGGTGCCAATGGGACGATCTTCGAACAGCCTAGTGGTCTTGGTATGTGATTTTTCGGCTGCTCACCCGGCTGCGAAAAACACCTTCAACCGGTGGTTTGGACTCCTCAGTGGAGGACCGCGAGCAGCACGCCGACAGCCACGAAGAGCACACCGAAGACACGGTTCAACACGCGCTGGCCGTGATCGTCGCGGGTGAATCGCGCGAATGAATGCGCTGTTCCGGCGAAGAAGAACCACATCACCAGAATGTCGATCGCAACGACGGTGGCCGCGACGATCAGATACTGGGTCGGCATCGGCCTGTCCACCCGGATGAACTGAGGCAGGAACGCGAGGAAGAACACGATCGCTTTGGGGTTGAGCATGTTCACCCACAGCCCGCGTCGGAACATCGACCAGCGGGGCTCATCGCTCAGGGCCCGGGTGCGCTCGCCATCGAGTTCCGGCTTGGCCAGAAACTGACGGATGCCCAGGTAGACGAGGTAGGCGGCACCCGCGTAGCGAATGACGTTGAAGGCGATCGGAGAACCGGCCACGAGCAGACCGACACCGAGTGCCACGATCACGATGTGGATGAGAAGCGCGGCCTGCTGGCCGAGGATTCCCCAGATGGAGCGGCGAAAGCCCGCGTTGAGAGCGTTGCTCATGGTGTTGATCGCCCCCGCACCGGGCGTGAAGCTGATCAGAGTGCCCGCGCCGACAAGGGCCACCCACAGGGAGAACTGCACCGGGACATCCTCGTTTCATGCTGATTGCGGCTTGCCAGCCGGCGACGGGGTCAGGCCGTTACGCGGTGGGACCGATTCTGCTTGCGAAGGCGCGAGATCCCGGACAGGGCCGCGACAATGATCAGGCCGAGAATGAGCCCGAAAACGAGCGACATCGCGGTGTCGGTGACCCAGGCAATGATGGGTCCGGCAGGTTCGACCGCCTGCGTCACGGCGTGCAGAACGTCGTAGGGAACGCTCCAGATCGTGTCGTTCAGGTTCACGATCACCAGGTGGCCTCCTACCCACAACATGGCGACCGTGCCGATGACGCTGATCACTCGGAACACGGCCGGCATCGATCGCACAATGCGCGCGCCGGTGCGTCTGACCCGTCGTACCGGGTGCTTCATCAGCGTCAGCCCGATGTCGTCGATCTTGACCAGCAGGGCGACCGCACCGTAGACGAGCGCCGTCATCCCCAGGCCGATCACGACCAAGGCGCCGAGCGTCATCCAGATGCCAAAATCGGGATCGAGACCCGCCAGTGCGATGAGCATGATCTCTGTGCTGAGGATGAGGTCGGTGCGAATAGCACCGAAGACGAGCTTTCGCTCATCTCGCATCTCAGTGTTGTCAGTGCCGTGATGAACTCCGAACCACTCGGTGACTTTCTCCGCACCCTCGAAACACAGATAGGTACCGCCGATGATCAGCAGCCACGGCAACACCCACGGCGCAAAGGCGGAGAGGAGTAGTGCGAGCGGGATGATGATGACGAATTTGTTGAACAGGCTACCGAGAGCGATCCGCCACACGATGGGAAGCTCGCGCGCCGGTGACAGTCCCTGAACGTACTGAGGCGTGACGGCCGCATCGTCGATCACGACGCCTGCGGTCTTCGCGCTAGCTTTGAGAGCGGCGGTGAGTATGTCATCGACAACGGCGAGCAGGCCGACGGACATCTGGTTCTCCTCGGATTCAGGGGCGTCGTCCTGGTGCAAGGCGACGGCAATGGGGTCAACATTACCGCGCGGCAGGGTGGGCACAGGCGCCTCCCAGACGGTGGAAAGAAGATTGATCCTGGTTTCGCCATCACGTCGCGAACGATATATCGTTAACTATCGTCGAGCCGGATGGCTTCGGCGCTGAGGAGGACATCATGAGTGGTTCATTTATGGGTGACGGGTTCAGGGCACGCCGGGGCGGTGCTGGTGAGGGCTGGCCCAGCGGAATGTGGGATGCCATGGAGCAGCTGCGCGGACAGTTCGACCGCAAGGCCGGTCCGAGAATGGCACGCGGGAACGTGCGTGCGGCGGTGCTTGCGCTGCTCGCCGAGAAGCCGATGCACGGCTACCAGATCATTCATGAGATCGAGGAACGCAGCAATGGCGCCTGGAAGCCGAGCCCCGGCTCGGTGTATCCCACGCTTCAGCTGCTTGCGGACGAGGGCCTCATCAACGCCGAGGAGTCCAACGGTCGCAAGACCTACTCGCTCACGGACGAAGGCCGCGGGGTAGCGGATGCCATGGCCGACCAGCCGGCCCCGTGGGAGGCCCAGAGCGCTCGGGACACCGGGCGGGCGGCCGCGCTGCCCAAGGCCGGCATCGACCTGGCTCAGGCCGCCGCGCAGGTCGCGCGATCCGGCAACCCGGAGCAGGTGAAGCAGGCTGTCGCCATCCTGGATGAGGCGCGTCGCAAGCTGTACGCCATCCTCGCCCAGGACTGACCGAGTGCCCTCAGCACGTCGGCATCACGGAGATCAGATGACCGACGTCGCGGACTTGCGTGCCCGCTACCGCCGGATTTTGCGGTTCGCCGCCCTGTATTTGGCGCAGACGTGGTGTTACGAGGTCCTTCTCCCGCGGGTCGGGCTCGCGCGGGTCGCGGCACGAAGCAGATCGGCGCGACTGCAGCACATCGCGCAGCGCTTCCACGTGCTCGCGGTCGACCTGGGTGGCCTCATGATCAAGGTCGGCCAGTTCATGTCGTCGCGCCTCGACGTGCTGCCGCCGGAGATCACGAAAGAGCTCGAAGGTCTGCAAGACGAGGTTCCGCCGGTGCCCTTTCCGGCGATCCAGGCCGTCGCTGAAGCCGAGCTGGGTGTGACGCTCGAGCGTGCGTTCTCTTACATCGATCCCTCGCCGCTGGCCGCAGCATCCCTCGGTCAGGTGCACCGCGCTCGGCTGTCGGAACTCGATGCCGCCGAGACTGGTCTGCTCGACGTCGTCGTCAAGATTCAGCGGCCGGGCATCAGCGAGATCGTCGAGGTCGACCTCGGCGCTCTCCGACGTGTTGCCCGCTGGCTCAGCCACGTGCGTCTCGTTTCGGATCGCGTCGACATGCCCGCCCTGGTCGAGGAGTTCGCGGTCACGAGTCTTGAGGAGATCGACTACCTGCACGAGGCGGCAAGCGCCGAACGGTTCGAGCGGAACTTCGCAGACGACCCCCGGGTCAGCGTTCCCGAATTGGTGTGGGAGCGCACCACGCGGCGCGTGCTGACCCTCCAAGACGTGACCGCGATCAAGATCAACGACGTCGACGGGCTGAGGGCAGCCGGAATCGACCCGTCAGAAGTTGCCGAGGACTTCGCGGCGGTCATGTTCGACCAGCTCTTCGTCAATGGCTACTTCCACGCCGACCCGCACCCCGGAAACATCTTCGTCACGCCGCTCGCCGCCGGTGTACCCGGAGCGGACCACGGCCGGGCCTGGAAGTTCACCTTCATCGACTTCGGGATGATGGGCGACGTGCCCGATGTCCTGCGTCGGGGCCTGGTGAATCTGCTCATCGCCGCCGCGTCACGGGACGGAAAGGGGATGGTGGACGGCATCCGCGAAGTGGGTGTGCTCCTGCCGTCCGCTGATACCGCCGAACTCGAGCGCGCGATGACGAAGCTGTTCGCCCGTTTCGGCGGGATGGGTTTCGCCGAGTTGCAGGATGTCGACCCGCGCGAGTTCCGCGCCTTCGCCATCGAGTTCGGTGATGTGGTGCGCTCGCTGCCGTTTCAGCTTCCGGAGAACTTTCTGCTCATCGTGCGCGCGATGTCGCTGACCTCGGGAATGTGCAGTTCGCTCGACCCCGCCTTCAATATCTGGAATTCCGTCGAGCCATATTCCGCCCAATTGATCCGCGCCGAGGGCGGGAACGTGGTGCAGGCGACCGCGAAGCAAGTGGCGTCGGTTGCGGCCATCATCGCGCGGCTTCCCCAGCGGCTCGACAGCCTCACGACGCGATTCGACGACGGTACCGTCTCGGTGCAGACTCCCCGGATCGAGCGTCGCTTGGTCATCATCGAGCGAACCGCACGTCAGATCGTCTCGGCAATCCTCTTCGCCGCTCTGCTGATCGGCGGCATTCTGCTTCGTGCCGAAGATGTCGTGCTCGGAACGGTGCTCGTAGCCGTGTCCGCGCTCCCGCTGTTGCACGCCCTCTTCGCCGGGCTATCGGCGCGGCGCGGACCGCTGCTCTAGTCCCGACTGCGTGGAACGCCATTTCGGTTACTGAAATGCCTATGTCTGGTCAGAACGAAAAGCGGGATGCGGGGTTGCCGTCGGCCTCGAGGTCACGACGCGCGCCCGGTCGCTCACTTCACCGCGGCGGCGTCAGAAGTGCCCCGCGAGGCGAAAGCCGGCCGATGGTGCCCTGGCCGAATTTGCTCTCGACCTGGCACTGGACCTGACCTTCGGAAAGCCACAGACCGATCGGCTAGCCCCGGGGAAGGAAGATCGAACCGGCAAGTGTGATCACCGTTCTGCGCGGGATGAACGTGACGAGCGATGCGGTGATTCTGTTGCGCGCACCGACAATCACGGACGGCACCGATTTTCTGGCGCTGATGGCAGCCAGGGTCACGTCGACGACATTCGAGGCCGGCACTCGCTTGCCGGGTGACTGCGAACCGGCGATGTCGAAAAACTCAGTGTCGGTGGACCCCGGACTCACCGCGAAAACCCGCACTCCGGTGTTGTGGGTCTCGCCCCAGACGGCCTCGGTGAACGACAGGACGAACGCCTTCGTGGCTGCGTAGACCGCCATCCCGGGCACGGGCTGGTACGCCGAGGTGCTGGCGATGTTCACGATGATGCCCGAGTCTCGGGCCACCATGCCCGGCAGGAAGGCAGCCGTCAGGTCGACCAGCGTGCTGACGTTCAGAGCGATTTCCGCGTGAAGGCGGGCTCGGTCTTCGTCGACCAGGCGCGCATTGGTTCCAAAGCCGGCGTTGTTCACGAGAACATCAACGGTGATCTGCTGGTCGAGGAGTTGGTGCTCGACCGCGGCGGCCGCACCGGGCTCGCTCAGGTCCTGCGAAATGACGTGGACGTCGATCCCGTTCTGCTTGCGCAATTCGGATGCGAGAGCCTCCAATTTCTCGGTTCGGCGGGCCACCAGAATGAGGCTCGTCCCCGTCGCGGCGAAGGCTCGGGCGAAGTGACTGCCGATGCCCGAGCTGGCGCCGGTGATGAGGGCGGTCTTGCCTGCGAGATCGAAATTCATTCAGCTGCTTCCTGACGTAAACGGTGTTCACACCCTAGAGGAGCATCCAGTCGGCCAGTCAGGCGCACACCGGTTCGTTATATCTCGCTGCGGCAATAGGGGGGTGGCCGTGCGAGAATGCTCAGCAACCCTCACCGAAGGCTCACAGCCTGCGTCCCCATCCAGTTCGGCATCCGCGCCTCCCATTGCGCCCGTGCCGGTGGCGGTGAATCAGTGTGTTCTCAACTCGAAGAGGTTTTGATGTGTTGGACTTTCTAGGGGATCAGTATGAGCAGATCCTATTCAGCAGTTGGCAGCATTTCAGCCTTGTCGTTCAGTGCCTGATCCTGGCGACCGTCATTGCCGTCGTGCTGGCTTCACTCGTCTACCGCAGCTCCGCGCTCACCGGGATCGCCAACTCGGTGTCGGCCATCGGCCTGACCATCCCGTCGTTTGCCTTCATCGGACTGCTCATCGCGCCGCTCGGCTTCGGTGTCCTTCCGGCCGTCGTCGTGGTGGCGTTCTTCGCCACGCTGCCCATTTTGCGGAACGCGGTCGTGGGCCTGTCGGGTATCGCTCCATCGATCGTGGAATCCGCCCGCGGCATCGGCATGAGCCGGTTTCGCACGCTCCTGCAGGTGGAACTGCCGATCGCCTGGCCGATCATCCTCACGGGCGTTCGGGTATCCGCTCAGATGGTCATGGGTGTCGCCGCGATCGCCGCATACTCCCTCGGCCCGGGCCTGGGTGGATTCATCTTCTCCGGCCTATCCCGACTCGGCGGCGCCAACTCCCTCGAGTCAGTGCTGACGGGCGTCATCGGCGTTGTCGTGCTCGCCCTTATTCTTGATCTCCTTCTCGTCGGCCTCGGCCGCCTGACCACACCTCGAGGTATCCGTGTCTGAGTACATTGCATCCAACCCTGCTGAATCCAGCAGCACCGAAGAATCCGTCACCCCCACCGGCATCACCGGTGCAAGCATCCTGTTGGACCACGTCACCAAGCGGTTCCCCGGCCAGGCGCGCCCCGCCGTCGACGGTCTCACCATGGAGATCCCGGCCGGCAAGATCGTGATGCTCGTCGGTCCCTCGGGCTGCGGCAAGACCACGACACTCAAGATGATCAACCGGCTTATCGAACCGACTGAGGGGCGCATCGTCGTCGATGGCGACGACGTCACCGACATGAACGGCGACACTCTGCGCCGAGGCATCGGCTATGTCATTCAGGCCGGAGGACTTTTCCCGCACATGACAGTCGCCACCAATATCGGCATCGTGCCGAAGATGCTCGGCTGGGACAAGGCCCGCATCGCGGCCCGCGTCGACGAGCTTCTCGAGCTTGTTTCCCTCGACCCGGCGCTCTACCGCGACCGATACCCCAAGGAGCTCTCCGGCGGCCAGCAGCAACGCGTCGGCGTGGCGCGCGCCCTCGCGGCCGACCCGCCCGTGCTTCTGATGGACGAGCCCTTCGGCGCCGTCGACCCGATCACCCGACTGCGCCTGCAAGACGAACTGCTCAACATCCAGGAAGAATTGCAGAAGACCATCGTCTGCGTGACCCACGACTTCGACGAGGCCGTCAAGCTCGGCGACTGGATCGCCATCTTCAACGAGGGTGCCCAGCTCGTGCAGTACGACACTCCGGAACGCATCCTCGGCGACCCGGCCAACGAGTTCGTCGAAAACTTCATCGGGTCCGGCGCCGGCCTCAAACAGCTCACCCTGACCCGGGTGGCGGAGGTCAGCCTCAGCGACGCCGTCGTGGGCAAACCCGGTGAACGGGCAGCGGATGTGCTGGCCCGCGTCGTCGAGACCGGCCACGGCCACGCGGTCATCGTTGATGAGCGTCGCCGACCCATCCAGTGGCTCTCCGCGCGCCAGCTCGGCCGCCTCGAGGTCATCAGCGACGTTCCCGACCCGAAACTTCCGCTCGTCGGCAAGCGGGCCACGCTCAATGACGCGCTCGACACGATGCTCGTCTCGAGCGCCGGGGCCGCGCTCGTCACGGGCCGCCGCGACATGTTCAAGGGCGTCATCGACGTTCAAACCGTGATGGACGCCATCACCCGGTCACAGTCCGCTGCCGTGCTTGAGTCAGACCAGGCCCCCGTCGGGCTGAACACCGGCCTGTTCCAGGCGCAGGTGTCTGCCGCCGAGGCAGACCTGATCGAGACCGACCCCAGCGGCGCTGACGCGCGGTCCGTTCAGTGAGTACCCGCACCCCGCATACAGAGGCGGGCCTTGCCGGCGGCGATTCCGCCGTTGAAACGCCGGGCGACCCGACTGCGACCGGCGTACCGGTCAGCCGTGCGCGCACGGTGTGGCGATCCTGGCGGGGACTGGTCTACCAGCTGGCCGGCATCCTGCTCGCGTTCCTGGCGCTCGTGATCTGGCTGCTGACGGCCAACCTGTCGCCGATCGTGCTCACCACCCTCGCTCCTGGCGCGCTCTGGGTCTACACGGTGGAGCACATCCAGCTCACCCTGCTCGCCGCGGTGATCGTGTTGGTCATCGCGATTCCCTTGGGAATCGCCCTGACCCGCAGACCCTTGCGGTTTCTGACCGCTCCGGTGCTCGCCATCGCCAACTTTGGTCAGGCGGCCCCCGCGATCGGCGTCGTCGTGCTGCTCGCGTTCTGGGTCGGCTTCGGCTTCTGGGCCGCGACGCTGAGTCTCGTGCTCTACGCCGCGCTTCCGGTGCTGCGCAACACCATGGTGGGCCTGCAGCAGGTCGACGCCCGCCTCATCGAGGCCGGACGAGGCATGGGCATGAGCTCCGCCGCCGTATTGTTTCGGGTGGAGCTCCCGCTCGCCGTTCCGGTCATGCTGTCGGGCGTGCGCACCGCTCTCGTTCTGCTGGTGGGCACCGCGGCCCTGGCCACGTTCGTCAACGGCGGCGGACTCGGCATCCTGATCACTACGGGCGTCAATCTCAGCCTCACCCCCGTGCTCGTCACCGGAGCGCTGCTCGTGGCTCTGCTCGCCCTGCTCATCGACTGGGTCGGCCGCGTTGTGGAACACATCGCCCGCCCGAAGGGACTCTAGATGTATCGCTCGTCTTCTCGCACCCGCCTCACGTCCCTCGGCCGCTGGGGGGTGGTAGCCGGTCTCCTCACCCTGTCCGCAGTCGCTCTGACCGGTTGCGGCCTGAAGCCGGCAACCTCGTACGTTCCCGCGGTCGGACCTGGGTCGATCACCCCGCTCGAGGGCGCCGAGGGCGTCGACCTCACGGTCACGTCCAAGAACTTCACGGAGCAGCTACTGCTCGGCAAGATCGCGGTGCTCGCCGGGACCGCCGCGGGATTCGACGTCACAGACCTCAGCAATCTGCCCGGCAGCCAGCCGACCCGCGAGCTGATTCTTTCTGGTCAGGCCGACATGCTCTGGGAATACACAGGAACCGCCTGGCTGACCTACCTCGGTCAGGATGAGTCGATCGCCGACCAAGACAAAATGTGGCAAGCCGTGTATGACATCGACATCCAGAACGGCATCACCTGGGGCGCACCGGCCCCGATGAATAACACCTATGCCCTGGCTGTGCGCAGTGAGGCGGTCGCCGAGCTCGGCGGCATCACGACCATGTCCGAACTCGCCGCGTTGCCGGTGGAGGATCGCACTTTCTGCGTCGAATCCGAATTCAACTCCCGGCCGGACGGCATGAACCCCATGCTCGCCCACTACGGACTCGAACGTGGCGCCGCTGACGGGGTGCCCAATGGCAACATCGGAATCTACGACACCGGTGCGATCTACAGCGCGACCGACGACGGCGCCTGCAACTTCGGCGAGGTTTTCACGACCGACGGTCGACTCGACGCGCTCGACCTCACAGTTCTGATCGACGATCTCGCGTTTTTCCCTGCGTACAACGTCGCGCCGGTCTTCTTCACCCAGTCGATCGAGGCCACCCCCGGCCTGGAAGAGATCTTCGCCCGGATTTCGCCCAAGCTCACCGACGAGGTTCTGCGCGGCATGAACCGTCAGGTTGACGTCGACGGGAAGGAACCCGCTGATGTGGCCTATGCCTGGATGATCGACGAGGGGTTCATCACCGACCCGACCGACTGAGTCACGGAGAGTCCAGCTGACTGCACCGCGTGGACGGTGTCGGCGGTCAGCTTGGAGGACGGGACGTGACATCCGGCTTCCTCAAGCATCAGATCGTCTGGCCGGGCTCCGTTCCCACCCTGCCTGTCTAGGCTGTACCCATGGCCACAGTCATCCTCGTGCGGCACGGCCGCACCACCGCAAATGCCACCGGAATGCTGGCCGGCCGCGCTGCCGGCGTTCGGCTCGACCAGATCGGGCAGGACCAGGCCGCCCTCACGGCCAAGCGCCTGGCCGTGGTGCCGCTGGTCGGCGTGGTGTCGAGTCCTCTGGAGCGCTGCCGGCAGACATCTCAGTTCATCCTGGATCAGCAGGCCGGCTCGCTCGTGACGCCGGTGGAGGAGGACATCACCGAGTGCGATTACGGTGAGTGGCAGGGCCAAGCCCTCGGCGATCTCGCCAAGGAGAAGCTCTGGTCGTCAGTGCAGTCTCAGCCGTCGGCCGTCATCTTTCCCGGCGGAGAGTCGATGGCGACCATGCAGGCCCGGTCGGTCGCGGCCATCCGTCGTCACGATGCGGCGTTCGAGGCCGAGCACGGTCCGGGCGCGGTGTGGGTGGCGGTCAGCCACGGCGACATCATCAAGTCCGTTCTGGCCGATGCGCTCGGCATGCACCTCGACCTCTTTCAGCGCATCAACGTGGGTCCGGCATCCGTTTCGATCGTGCGCTTCGGCACCAGCCGGCCGAGCGTGCACGCTATCAACACGGATGCCGGCGACCTCGCCTGGCTCGGCGCCAGCGCCCCTCTGGCCGACGCGCCGGTGGGTGGCGGGGCTGGTCAGGCGCCGCACACAACGGTCGCCTAAAATACCCACATGCCCACAATCGTCCATGAGTTTGCCTGGCCGGATCGTGTCGTCATCGGCACCGTCGGTCCGCCTGGTTCTCGCACGTTCTACCTGCAGGTGCGCACCGGAGCTCAGATTGTGAGCATCGCCCTGGAGAAACAACAATCCGCGCTGCTCGCCGAGAAAATCGATGAGATGCTCGACCAGCTGATGAGCCATGAGGGCAACCCGTTCAGCATCCCAAGCACTACCCCCGTCGAACTCGTCGACAACGAGCCGCTGGATCAACCCGTCGCGGAGGAATTCCGCACCGGCGGGATGAGCCTGGGCTGGGACCCCTCGACCGTGCAGGTCGTGCTTGAGGCCTATCCGCTCGTGGAAGTCGATCCGGCCAGTGACGACGTGCCCGACGAGGATCTGCTCGACGCGATCATGCAGGAGCCGGCGGAGATGCTCCTGGTACGGATGCCCGTCGGTACCGCCCGGGCCTTCGCCAAGCGCACGCGCGAGGTGGTGGGGGCCGGCCGCCCCCTCTGCCCGCTCTGCGGCAACCCCATCGACGCCGACGGACACACCTGCACCCTCCCCGGCAGCCCCTGATGCACGATGCCGCCCTCGACGGTGAGCTCGACGGTGAGCTCGAGCTCACGGGACGCATCACGACGGCCTCGAACGCGACCTTCCTCGGCACTATCGGCGGATTCACGGTGGTCTACAAGCCCATCGCCGGCGAGAATCCGTTGTGGGACTTTCCCGACGGCAACCTCGCCAACCGCGAGGCCGCGGCCTACCTGGTCTCGCAGGCCTTCGGCTGGAACGTCGTGCCTCGGACCTGGCTGCGGGGTGGCCCGATGGGCCGGGGGATGGTGCAGCTGTGGCAGCATACCGATCCCGATCAGGATGCCGTCGACCTCGTCCCGTGGGAAGCCGCGCCGACCCCGGGCTGGCGTCGCGTCTTCGACGGCCGGGACGAGCACAATCGTGCGGTGACCCTCATCCATGAGGACTCGGCCGCGATGCGACGCATGGCCGTGTTCGACATAATCGTGAACAACGCCGATCGCAAGGGCGACCACATCCTGGCGATGCCGGACGGGCACCGTCACGGCATCGACCACGGCCTCACCTTTCACGTCGACCATAAGTTGCGCACCGTGCTCTGGGGCTGGCTGGGCGACGAGCTCATCGCCGACGAGCTGGACGGGATCGACCGGATCAGTGCGCAGCTGACCGGCGAGCTCGGCGACATCCTCACCGGGTTGCTCACCGACGTCGAGATCGCCGCACTGGCTGCACGCTGCGACCGGTTGCGCTCTGAAGGGCGGTTCCCGGCGCCGCGCGGCGACATGCCCGCGGTGCCCTGGCCGCTGTTCTGACCTAGATCAGGTTCCGTTTCTCGATCTGTCCGAAGGTGCCGGTCGCGTCCGTGAGCCCGCCCCACAGCGTCACCTGTCCACTGGCCAGGGACTCCTGAACGTCGATGATCCGCTGGTTGCTGCTGCCCCGGAACTGCAGTTTGAGGTCGCGTTTGGCCAGTTCGAACCGACCGTCGACCAGAACGTCGATCGTGCCGAGAAGGGCCAGCTTGTCCGCACTCTCCCGCAACAGTTCTTCGAACGTGTAGCCGGTCCAGCACCACACATCCTTCGACGTGCCGAACTCCCGGCGCACGCGGTCGAGGAGGGCCAGGCACACCCCTGTGTTGAGGAACGGCTCCCCGCCGAGGAGGGTGAGGCCCTGTACGTACTCCTGGCCGAGATCGGCCAGGATCCGATCCTCAAGTTCCTGGGTGTACGGCTGCCCGTAGCGAAAACTCCAGGTGGCCTCGTTGAAACAGCCCTCACAGGCGAACAGGCAACCGGACAGGTACAGGCTGCACCGCACCCCCTCGCCGTCGACGAAGACGAAGGGCTTGTAGTCGCCGACGTACCGCTGGCTCAGTTTCTCCGACAGCCACTCGCCGGGCCGGGGGTTACGCATCCACGGCGACGGATGCCGCGGCATCCGCCCCACGGATGCCGGTGGCGCCCGGCATGTGCTTGACCCGGGAGGTGATCTCGGTGTGCCGGCCGTGCACCATCGGGCGGGCCTGCGGGTTGCCGAGGTAGCCACAGGTGCGCTTGACGACATCGCAGGTCATCGGGTCGGCGTTGTGGCACTCGGGGCACTCGAACCCACGCGGGGTGGCGTCGAAGTCGCCCGAGAAGCCACAGGCGTAGCACCGGTCGATCGGAGTGTTGGTGCCCAGATAGCCGACGCGATCGTAGGAGTAGTCCCACACCGCCTCGAGTGCCTTGGGGTTCTGCTGCAGGATCGGGTATTCGCAGTAGTGGATGAACCCGCCGGAGGAGTACGCCGGGTAGACCTTCTCGAAGTCCAGCTTCTCGAACGGCGTCGGGCTCTTGCGCACGTCGTAGTGGAAGCTGTTGGTGTAGTAGTCCTTGTCGGTGAGGTTTGCCACGGCGCCGAACTTCGCGGTGTCGAGTCGGCAGAACCGGTCGGTCAGGCTCTCGCTCGGCGTCGAGTACACGCTGAACTGGTAGCCGTACTCGGTGCTCCACTCCTGGGTGCGCCCATGGAGCGTGCGCAGGATCTCGACGGTGAAGTCCTTCGCCTCGGGATTGGACTCCCAGTCACCGCCGTAAAAGGCCGCGGCCACCTCGTAGAGGCCGATGTAGCCGAGGGAAACGGTGGCGCGCTTGTTCTTGAAGAGGGTGTCGACGGGCTGACCGGCATTCAGGTGTTGGCCGAAGGCGCCGTAGATGTAGAGGATCGGGGCGTTCTCCGGGGTCGCTTCCTTGCACCGGTCGATTCTGAAGAGCAGGGCGTCGCGCGCCGTGCTCACCCGTTCGGCAAGGATGCTCCAGAACTTGTCCTTGTCACCGGCGGCCTCGAGGGCGATCCGGGGCAGGTTGAGTGTCACGACTCCGAGATTCATCCGACCCTCGGAGACGTCGTTGCCCTGCTCGTCGGTCCAGCCCTGCAGGAACGAGCGGCAGCCCATCGGCACCTTGAAGCTGCCGGTGAGTTCGACGATCTTGTCGTAGTTGAGGATGTCGGGGTACATGCGTTTGGTGGAACATTCCAGCGCAAGCTGCTTGATGTCGTAATTCGGGTCGTTCGGTGCAAGGTTGAGGCCGCGCTTGATGGTGAAGATCAGTTTCGGGAAAATTGCCGTGCGCTTCTCACTGCCGAGCCCCTCGATCCGGATCTGTAGAATCGCCTTCTGGATTTCTCGCTCGAACCAGCTGGTGCCGAGGCCGAAGCCCAGGGAGGTGAAGGGGGTCTGCCCGTTCGAGGTGAACAGGGTGTTGATCTCGTATTCGAGGCTCTGCATCGCGTCGTAGATGTCCTTGAGGGTCTTCTCCTCGGCATAGGACCGGTGCTGCGACTTATCCGCGATCCACTTGCCTGCGTCGACCAGGTGCTTTTCGAGGTTCTTCTCGGCGTAGGGGGCGAGAACTTCGTCGATGCGGTTCCCCGAGCATCCGCCGTACTGGCTCGACGACACGTTGGCGATGATCTGCGAGATCTGGGCCGTCGCCGTCTGGATCGACCGGGGCGGGTTGACGTCGGCGTTGCCGATTCGGAAGCCCTGGCTCAGCATCGTCGTGAAGTCGATCAGGCAGCAGTTCGTCATCGGCGCGTAGGGGTGGTAGTCGAGGTCGTGGAAGTGCAGGTCGCCCTTCTGGTGGGCGTTGGCGACGTGCGGGGGCAGCATCTTCAGGCCGATGGCCTTGCCCACCGCGCCGGCGGTCAGGTCGCGCTGGGTGTTGAAGACGTCGCTGTCCTTGTTGGCGTTCTCGTTGACGACCGACTCGTCTTTGCTGATCAGTTTTATGATCGAGTGGTTGATGTCGGTGGCCTTGCTGCGGGCGAAGTCCCGCTGGATGCGGTAGTTGATGTAGGCCTCGGCGGCGTCGTACTCCTTGCTGTCCAGCAGGGCGTGTTCCACGATGTTCTGCACCTCGTAGATCTTGATGTCGACCGCGAAGCGCGAGGCGATCTCGCGGTCGACGCGAGCGACCAGGTCACGGATGGTGCGGTGCGTGAGCGGGGTCAACTCGCCGTTCACCTCGGTGAAGCTCTTGGCCAGTGCCGCGTAGATGCGGGCGTTGTCGAAGGCGAGCAGGCGGCCGTCCCGTTTGGCCACCATGAGCGCGCCCAGAGCATGCTCGGTCGTGAGGTTTCCTGCGCCGGGATTTTCCATTTTCAGCACGCGCTGCCATCTCCTTGGGTCGGTACCCACGGCAATCGGGCGGGACGCTGAGTCAGGCGAAAGAACCACATCTAGTGGTTGGGGTGCGATTCACATACTACCTGTAGGGTTTCGCAGTCATGCGCTTCGGCTCGCCGCCGGTGTCTCCGAGTTGGTGGAGCGGTTGCCGGGCGGCGTACGATCGGTGAATGCCACCGCCCTCCCCGTTGCCACAGCGCCACGGGCTTGACGCTGCCTGGGTATGCACGCCGGATGGGGGCCGGGCCGGGCCGCATCCGTGGCCGACCATGGGTGCGTGGTTGCTCGAGCGACTCGCCGAGTTTGTCGATGTCGCCGGGTTTCTGGCCGGGGAACGCTTCGCCTATCAGTCGGGCGCGCTGGTCGTGGGCAGCGACCCCTACGGCCCGCGTACCTTTGTCTGGTTTCATCGCGATCTCGCCGATGAGACAGTCGTGCCCGGGACCATCCACGTGGTGCATCGGGATGCCCGACTCGTCGTGATCGACAAGCCGGCCTTTCTCTCGACCATTCCGCGCGGCCGACACGTTGTACAGAGTGTGGTGGTGCGCTTGCGCGCCGAGTTGGGACTTCCCGAGCTCTCGCCGTTGCATCGCCTGGATCGGGTGACATCGGGCCTCGTGGTTCTGGCGACGGAGCGGCGCTGGCGTGGGGAGTATCAATCGATGTTCCAACGCGGCGAGGTCGAAAAGACCTACCGGGCGCTGGCCCCGCTGCGGCCGGATCTGGATTTGCCCGTCACCGTGCGCAACCACCTCAGGAGCAGGCGCGGCCACTGGCAAGCCGAGGTGACCGACGACCCGGCCAATGCCGAGTCGCTGATCGAGCTGGAGACCGTTCTGCAGCACACGGGCGTCTATCGGCTGACGCCGCGCACCGGAAAGACCCATCAGCTGCGAATGCACATGCTGGGCCTAGGGATCCCCATCATCGATGACCCGGTGTACCCGGTCGTTCAGGATGTCGCACTCGACGATTTCACCCGCCCGCTGCAGCTCCTGGCGAGCGAGGTGACCTTCACCGATCCGATCGACGGGGAGTTGCGCCGCTTCGAGAGCGTCCGGGCGCTTCCGCTGCAGGCTGAGGTTGCTGTTGCTGTTGCTGGGGGTGCTGCTGGCTCAGCCTGAAGGCGCCCCAACCTCCCGACCCATCGTTACGCATCCGCCGCCGGCCCCCGGCCGAACGAATTCGACGGAGATTTTGCTCAGAACCGGCCCAGAACATCCGTTTGGGCTCGAAATCGGTAAAATCTCCGTCGAATTCGTTAGGAAGCCCGCGGTGCCTGAGGGGCGCACCGACGGATGCGCGTGGTCGGCCAACCACGGCACCGCGCCGACCGAATTATTTTCTATACTCGTTCAGAACCTCTTGACTTGTTATTAGTACACATCTACTATTAAGGCATGGCTGGAGTCCCCACTCCGCACCACCCCACCGCCTCACCGCAGGCGGTGCCTTCCCTCGCGCAGGCACCCCTCGCGCAGGCACCGCGTGCACAGTCATCCCTCGTGCAGCAGCTGCAGCAGGCCCGTGACCTGGCCGCGGCCGTGCTGGACTCGGTGTCCTTCTCCCTCCTGGGTGAGGCGGACGCGATGATGGTGCTGGGTACGGTTGAAGACCTCGGCCGTCGGGTCGATGCGGCCAGGGTTGCCTCCGCCGCTGACATTTCGGTGCGGTCCCGCCGCATCCTGGGCCATGAGTCCCTGGCGTATAAGAACGGGGCCAGCAGCGGCATCGACCTGATCACCCGTCTGACTAGCGTCTCTTCCCGGGAGGCGAACCGGCGGGTGCGCCTGGGCGAGAACGTGACCCCGCGCCGGGCGGGCACCAGCATGTTGCCGCCCTACTACCCGGCCGTGGCGGACGCCCTCACCGCCGGGGACCTCGGCGTGGACGCGGCCGAGAACATCGTCACCGCCCTCGACCAGGTCGCGGCCCGGGTCGCGCCCGACGACCTCGGCACTGCCGAACGTGCCCTGGTGGCCAGTGCGACCGGCGCCGTCACCGACGAAACCCGCGGCCTGCCCGGCGAGGGGTTCGCGTTTCCTGCGGACCTGGTGCGGGGCATGGCGGGGCAGTGGCAGGCTCGCCTCGATCCCGACGGCACCGCCCCCAACGAGCCCGTCGCCGAGGCCCGCAGCGCTGTCGGGTTCGGGCTCTTCCGCGACGGTCTCTACCCGCTCCGCGGCGGAGTCACGCCGGAGCTCCGCGGCATCATGAACGCCATCTTCGACACGTATCTCTCCGCCCACGCGGCGCCCAAGTTTCCGACCGAAGAAGAACAGGCGCGCATGGCGGCCGGGCAGCTGATCCCGGGGGCGGAGGCCGCGGCCCTCAGCGACGACCGTAACGGTGGTCAGAAACGCGCCGACATCCTCCGTGGTGTGTTCGAAGCCGCCACCCGTGACGCGGGGACCCCGACCATGGGCGGCGCCGCCCCCACCGTCATGATCCACGTCAACCAGGCCGACCTTACCGCCGACCATGGGGTGGGTTGGATCGACGGCGTCGAAGCGCCGATCTCTCTGACAAGTGTGAAGCAGGCGCTCTGCGCCGGCGGATTTCAGGAGATCCGGTTCGGGCCGCACAACGAGGTCCTCAGCCTCAGCACCGAGAATCGTTTCTTCAACCGGGCCCAACGCCGCGCCATCAGCGCCCGCGACGGCGGCTGCATCATTCCCGGCTGCACCGTGCCCGCCGCCTGGTGCGAAGTACACCACGTGATCCCCTGGTACCGCGGCGGAAAAACCAAGATCACCAACGGGGTCCTCCTCTGCTGGTACCACCACCACAGCATCGACACCTCCGGCTGGAACATCCGCATGATCCGCGGCACACCCGAAGTCAGGGCACCCTACTGCTACGACCCCACCCGCACCTGGCGGCCTGGGGGAGAGAACCCGGCCAGCCGCTCACCGGTCTCGGCGGGCTCGACCAGCGTCACCGTGCGTTCCCGAAATCGGGTCACCACCGCCTCCTAAGAACGTGGCTTCGTCCGCCACCACCCGGGCGCACAGTGCCCCCACAGTTCGACAGGCGCGATCGCGGTGTTGCTTGGCCGCCGGAGCACTCCAGCCGACACCAACCCCAAGATCGTGTCACGCTGGTCACATGGATCTGGAGGTGTCGCCCGCGCTGATTATTCCCGAGCGCGAACTCGGCTGGCGGTTCTCGCGGTCGTCAGGGCCGGGCGGCCAGCACGTGAACACCTCCGACAGCCGCGTCGAGCTCATCTGGAGCGTTGCCGAGTCGGAGAAGCTTTCCGACGACCAGCGGATGCGCCTGCTCGCCCGCCTCGCCAAACGCCTCGTCGACGGGGCGATCACCGTGACCGCGTCCGAGCGGCGCTCCCAGCTGCGCAACCGCGAGCTCGCTCTGGCGAAGCTCGCCGACATCGTGGCCACGGGCCTGGCTCCCGATGCGCCCATCCGCCGGCCGACCAAACCCACTCGTGGTTCGGGCCGAAGGCACCTCGCCGCGAAGCAACAGCGGTCGGCCACCAAGAAGCAGCGGCAGAGGCCGTCCGCCGGCTAGCTGCGAGAGCGGGTGAATCGTCGAACAGCGCAGCTCAAAGCGACGAGTCACCCGCTCTCGCGGCCTGAGGTGTCCGCAGGAGCGGCTAACGCAGGAGCGGCTACCGCACCAGCAACATCTGTCGGAAGAACGCCGCGAGCTCAGCGGTCGCGGTCAGCGGCAGCACGTTGGCCACATACATGTCCGGGCGCACCACCACGACGGCACCGCCGCGGTCGATCCCGCGCAGCTCGAAGATGTCGTGCGCCGGGTCGGTTGCATAGAGCTTTTCGTAGTCGATCAGCTCAAAGGGTCCTCTTATCGGCAGGAAAACGCCCGGAACCCGGCCGATGTCCACCCCGGTGTGCTCTTGCTGGTAGACCACTTTGACGTCGAAGACACTGTCGATGTCGCTCCCGGTAGGGGTGTACGCGAGCAGCGGCGACTCTAGTGAGGTGCGAATCCACTCGGCCCACTCGGTCAGCGCCGAGGCATCGCCGGACACAGCGGCATCCGCGAACGCGTACAGGCGCCACCGGCCGTCGGCGCGGTGGTGGTGTCCGAGCTGCACGGGGTTGGCGTCGCCGACGCGCACCACCGGGGCGGACTTAAAGCGCTTGCCGAGCGGGAATCCCGTGGCGAGGTGCTGGTGTGTTGCCTCGCCGGTCAGCATCGACGGCGGGTATTCCGTCATGAAACCCGACGGGAACTCGGCCGTCTTCGTATAGAACTCCTCCAGTGGAACTTCCAGGTCCTCCGACTTCGTCGCCATCAGGGTCGACCAGGTCTTGTCGAAATCGATCAGGTTCTTTGCGATGACCTGGCGCTCGGCAGAGTAGGTACCGAGCAGGGATTCGGGGCTGCGGCCTTCGATCACGTAGCCGAGTTTCCAGGCCAGGTTGAAGCCGTCCTGCATCGACACGTTCATGCCCTGGCCGGCCTTGGCGCTATGCGTGTGGCAGGCGTCCCCGGTGATGAACACCCGCGGGGTGCGTGTGCCGATCTCGTGGGGGAGGAGGTCGTCGAACCGATCGGTGAGACGATGGGCGACCTCGTACACGCTGTGCCAGGCGACATTCTTCACGTCGAGGGTATACGGGTGGAGGATGCCGTTGGCCTTCGCGATGATCTCCTCGATCGTCGTCGTGCGCACTGCCCCGTTGTCGTCAGCGGCCACCTCGCCGAGATCCACATACATGCGGAATAGGTATCCGCCCTCGCGCGGGATGAGCAGGATGTTGCCGCCGGATTCGGACTGGATCGCGCACTTCATGCGGATGTCCGGGAAGTCGGTGACCGCGAGCACGTCCATAACGCCCCAGGCGTGGAATGCCTGGTCGCCGGCGAGCGTACAGCCGATCGAGTCGCGCACAGCGCTGCGGGCACCGTCGGCGCCCACCACGTACTTGGCGTGCACGACGCGTTCCTGGCCCTGCTTCTCCCCGGTGGTGTGCACGAGCGTCACCGTGACGGGATACTCGCCCTCGTCGGTGTTCTCCAGGCTGCGGAAGTCGAAGCCGAAATCCGGCTCCATTCGCGTGGGGGAGTGCGCCATCACTTCGGCGAAGTAGTCGAGAACACGCGCCTGGTTGACGATCAGGTGCGGGAATTCGCTGATGCCGGTGGGGTCGTCCACGGCACGGGCCGAACGGATGATGCGGGTCACGTCGGCGGGGTCCGGTGTCCAGAAGGCCATTTCGGTGATGCGGTAGGCCTCGGCGATGATGCGTTCCGCGAAACCGAACGCGTGGAAGGTCTCGACGCTGCGGGCTTGGATGCCGTCGGCTTGCCCGATTGCGAGGCGCTTACCGCGGCGCTCGACGATGCGGGTCGTGATACCGGGGAACTGGGAGAGCTGCGCGGCGGTGATCATGCCGGCTGGGCCCGTTCCGACGATGAGAACGTCGACGTTCTCGGGGAGCTCGCCCGGGCGATTGAGGCCGACCCCGGCGGCATCCTGGATGCGGGGATCGGTGGACACGTATCCGTGGTGGTGAAACTGCACGGCTTCCTCACTTCTTTGTGGGCTCTGCGTGGGTGAATCGGACGTCACTGTCGTAGCGTGCATGTCCTGACGTGTTCGATAATCGAACACAAAGTTCTATTATCGCTTCTCGGATCATATATCATCCGGCCGACCAGGACTAGAGGAGAGGCGGCGAACCAATTCGACGGAGATTCTGGCTCTCCTGCTGCTTCCGTGGGTTAATCCCGGCCGGGGAGTGCGGGTTTGTGGCCGCCGAGGCTGAGCATGGCCAGGGCGATGAGGGCGTCGGGTGAT